>CBDVER010000055.1:0-8150 GCA_965373055.1 uncultured Thermoplasmata archaeon | reverse complement strand
AGGTAATAGGCATGGCTTGCCCAATCGGCCTCATGGGGAGTTACCATATCTCCAACTCCATCCAGCTCCTCCGTGTACACCCTGGCTATCTCCCTTCTCCTCTCCACCCATTCGCCGATATGTTTGAGCTGAACCGCCCCGACCGCAGCCAGTATCTCGGACAGCCTCATGTTGTATCCAGGCATACGGTGTATGTCCCTCTCCCCCTCGAACCTCCCGTGGTTCGCCAGGGCCTTCATAAGGTCGCGATGCTCCCTGCTCCTGCAGGTTATTATCCCCCCTTCACCTGCCACTGTGATTATCTTGGATGGGAAGAAGGAATAACAGATGATATCGCCGATAGCCCCCACGTCCTTTCCACGGTAGAGCGCACCGTGAGATTGACATGCATCCGATACCACCTTGAGGTCCCTCTCCCGTGCAAGCTCAATTATGGGATCCATATCTGCCGGATGGCCGTACAGGTGAACCGGGAGAATGGCCCTGGTCCTGTCCGTGGCTTTTTCCCTCATATCCTCCACATCCATCGTGTAGGTCTCGGGGTCGATATCAACAAATATCGGGCGAACGCCCAGATGATAGAATCCGTTCACTGATGCCGCGAAAGTATGCGACGGAACCAGGACCTCATCACCCTGGCCCAGTCCCAACGATGCAAATGCCAGCATCAGGGCAGACGTTCCGGAGCTGCAGCTGACCGCGAATTCACTCCCTGTAATGGTGCAGAAGAGCTCTTCCAGCTCCCCTGCCCTGGGCCCTTTTACGTACCAACCGCTTTCAAGTACCTCCAATACGGCCCTTTTTATCTCCTCATCAACGAACATACGGTTCAACGCAACGTTCATCTGAACCACTCCTGGTCTATCTCGGAGACGTCGATATGACCTATCCCCGCTCCGGCCGCCGATCCGGCATCATTTTCGGTATTTCCCACGAAGAGGAGATCATCACCCTTCATCCCCATCCTATCGATCAGCCTAATAAGGCCTTCCGGGGAGGGTTTTGGCATTTTTACCCTATCGATCGTGACCACCGGATGGAATCCACAACCGCGGATCAGGCGGCCCACCGCCCTCGCCGTGTTCATGGAGAAAATGGAACATCCCAATCCCCTTTTCAACCTCCACTCCGCACAGGTGATCCCGGGCTCTACCCTCTGGCTTTCATCGATACGCGCCAGCTCATATCTGGCCTGCAGGTCAAGCATCCTCTCTTTCAGGTCATCCCTGCCGTCCGCATATCGGTATGCGGACATTATGTAGCCCCCCTCCACATCGAATTCACCCCCGATCATCTCATGGAACTCCTCCTTCAATCCGGCCCAGTCAACCGGGAGGTCGTATAGTGTCCCATCCAGGTCGAAGATGACCATCTCCCTTTCCATGAGCAAAGCCCTTGCATCCGTTCCTGCCATTGGACCCACACCATATGTGACGCAGGGGCCAAGGGGAGATCACCTAACCCGACCCCACCATGATCACCTGCATGGGGTGTATCAATATCTTCACATTTTAATCTATTATATGTTTGAGGGGCAACGCTTGGGAAAACCATTTATCGTTATTGCGTTCTGGCCCTTTCATGGACGGCCTGCTTCTAAGCGGTGACATCCTCTATCCCCAGGGGTTGAGGGAGGGTTGGATATACATTGAAGAAGGGGCTATCCAGGTGGTCTCGGAAGGCGAAAGGCCGGAATTGGAAGGGGATTGCCGTCATATCGAGGGGATCATCATCCCCGGCTTCATCGACCTTCACACCCACATGGGCGATCATCTTGCCCGGGGAGCGGTTCCACCAACCCTTGAAGAAGCCGTGTTCCCGGGAGGTTACAAGCACAGAAAGCTGGAACAGGCATCCTATGAGGAGATCGTGGGATCCATATCCAATTCGATAATGGAGCTTCAGCCTGGCGTGACAGAGGCATTGGATTTTCGGGAGGGAGGAAAGGTGGGGATGAACGCTCTGCGTGAAGCATCCATGAAGCACGATATGCGCGTTATCGGGCTTGGAAGGCCCGCTCGGGGGGAGGATGTCACAGAGGTCCTCGAGCTCTCCGACGGCCTTGGTATTCCGTCCATCACGGATGATCTTGATGATATCAGGGAACTGGCGCGCAGAGAGGAAAAGATCTTTGCGGTCCACGCATCCGAGGGCTTCAGGGATGATATTGACCTGATCATCGGCCTAGAACCTGATCTCATCATACATATGATAAAAGGCACAAGGGATGATTGGGAAACGCTTTCTCGGGAGTCCATTCCAGTGGCGGTGTGCCCGAGGTCGAACCTATCATTCGGCCTGGAAGTACCACTTGATGATATGCTTGAAAAGGGGTTGAAGTTGGGACTTGGAACTGACAACTCGATGACGTGTGTTCAGGATATATTCTCCGAGATGGAGTGTGCCTGGAACCTGCTTCACAGAAGTGGCGACCGTGGATCCAACCCTGCGAGAGATGTATTTGAGATGGCTGTAGGATCATATATCGGCAGATCCCAACTCAAGGAGATGATCTCACCGGCCACCAGATGGTGGGAGGGAGGTTGGCCCGATCCAGGGGATGCTCCATTGCTATCCGTGGTCAGAAGGCCTGATGACGATAGATGGAGGAATGACCCCTTTTCCCATATCGTAAGGCACACCTGCCAAAAAGATCTGCTCTTCACAGGCCCGGGTTGGACCCAAGGGGCTTAGATCATCAGGTGACCATAGTGTATCTCACCGCTGATCTCAAAACCATTTAATATCTATCCTAGTATTGGTTACCTGTCCACTGAGGATGTGTAGCCATGAATGTTTCCGAGGTAATGGTCAAGGATCCGATAACTGCTGAGCTCCCCACGACGAGACAGGATGTGCTCTCCAAGCTTGTGAAAGCCAAGAGGACCGGGATGCCTGTTGTGGACGGGAATGGAAAGGTGCAGGGGATCGTTACCAGAAAGGATATTTTCCAGAACCCGGACGAGGAGCAAATTGCTGTGATCATGGAGTGGAACGTGCCCACGATATCCCCGACATCACCCGTGGAAAAGGCTGCCAACATCATGTGGAGCCAGAACGAAAGAAGGCTGCCCGTTGTTAAGAAAGGTGAATTGGTGGGCCTGGTCACACCCTCGGATCTGCTCAAGGTTGTCGAGGCAAGCAAGATCAAAACACCCGTTGAGGAGTTCATCAGAAACCAGCCGGTTTGCATATACTACAAAACACCTACCAGGGTTGCAGGGACAATGATGAACCTCTCCGAGGTGTATGCGATGGCGGTACTGGATGAGGACGGCAAGCTCTGCGGCGTCATAACGGACAGGGACCTCTTTGAGGTGGAGAAGCTGGAGGAGAAAATCTCCCTGACCACGCTTGGGATCTCCTCGGATGAGGACGCATGGACGTGGGAAGGCCTTAGAAACGTCATGAACCTATATTACCAGGAGGCCAAGATCGAGCTCCCGATCTATCCTGTCAAGGAGGTCATGTCCAAAAAACCGGTCACCATATACAAGCGGGCACCTGTCCACGAGGCTGCAAAACTTATGAGGCTGAAGGATTTCGACCAGCTGCCCGTTATGGACACAGATGATAACCTATTCGGATTGATCAACGATATTGACCTGATGAGGGCGATAATGTGACTGGGAACGCGATGGGGCGAATAATTGTGTGTGAAGAGGCGCGACTTCCGCTTGATTCCAATAGCATCAAGGGGCTCAGGACGGGGATCATAGGCAATATCGTCAACTTCCATAATTTGGTGGGGTCCACAGATGATCTGGCAAAGGAGATCGCCCTTTCAGGAGGCAGGGAAGGAACGGTGGTGGTATCAAATGAACAGACGGAGGGAAGGGTAAGATCGGGACGAAAATGGGAGTCTTCGGCGGGGGGACTGTATCTCTCCGTGGTCCTGAGGCCAAATGTGGGACGCGAGGAGCTATCGATCCTCCCCCTGATCACGGGCCTGGCCATCTCCAAGACGATATCTACAACCTACCTCATCGAGACATCTTTGAAATGGCCAAATGACATATTGGTCGATGGAAAGAAAGTTGCAGGCATCTTGGCACAGACCAGCATGAAGGGTGATGATGTTGAATATGTCATCATCGGCATTGGTATCAACGTCAACAACCCAATGAAAGAGCTACCCCTGGACATTCGGAGGAAGTCCACAAGCCTCTCCGAAGCTGCCGGATCGGATCTTGATCGGGGGGAGCTGTTGAGAAACCTTCTTACGTTTCTGGACCTTCATTACCATGGTTTTCTCCAGGGAGGAGGTCCACAGCTACTGGAGGAGTGGTCAAACCGATGCGAGACCATTGGAAGGAATGTCAGGATAGAGATGATCGATGATACCATCAGGGGATCCGCCCTTGGGATAGATGAGACGGGGGCGATGATGGTGAAACAGGGCCTTGATATCATCAGGATCGCCCATGATGATTGTATTCACCTTCGGTAAGAAAACGGAACCGATTATCCGGCACCGATCAGATCTCCTGTCAGGACGACATGAGGATTTTTCCATCTACTCGGTAGGTGGTAGATATGTTGGAGGCGCCTCACCGGTTTGCGGGACCTGTCCCGGCATGGTTCCTGCCTGTTCCGGCATTGGAGCTGGCTGTGGGACCTCCGGTGCAGGTGCCATTGGAGGTTCCTCCGGGGCTGCTGCCATGTCGGCCGGTTCGGGGGGCATCGCGGGTTCAGGAGGCATATAAGGGTCTACCGGGTCAACCGGGGCTGGAGCAACCTGTGATTCCACATCCACGGGTTGATCCATTGGTTGTTCCGGTGCCGGGAGAGCTGCGTATCCGGCTCCCTGGTCCCCCGAGGGCAACGCGTTCCCTGCCATCTGCATGGCTGGTGCTCCAGAAAGCAGTGCCTCTATCCTCACCTGTGCCTCAAGAGCCTCCTGCTGCTGTCTTGCAATAAATTCCTCGTGGGCCTTCTCCTCCCTCTCGGCGATATCCGCCATCGGATCCTTCCTCGTCGCGAAGAAGAAGATGATCAGTATCACAAGCAGCCCTACAATGACAAGGAGCAATACAAGGCCGTACTGCTGGAAAAAACCTTCCGACGTTGGGTCGGAGTCAACAAATGGAGCCACGGGGTCAGGCACTATAACGAAGATATCTATAGAGTAAGATTTTTTAACTCCGCCCTCATCCTCCACGGTCAGGGTGATCGTGTAGTTTCCGGACCGCCCGTATTTATGTTCAACATTAAGTCCAGCATTGGTCAATGGAGCCTCCCCAATTTCACCGAAGTCCCACGTGTATATCAGATTCTCTGTGGATGAGGGGATAAGCTCATCCGGGTCTGTTGATCTCACACCTGTGAATTGAACATAGCCCGTTGGTGGGTCAGCCTGTTCGGGTGTCAGGATCGAAGGCGCTGTCATCTCATCGTTGATATTTGACACCTCCAATTTGATCGCCTGGGTATATTTCGCGCCTGCAGCATCCATGATGGTGATGTTGAAGAGTGTTGTCCCCACCATGTAATTCGTCAGATATATCTCCATCCTACCTGCCCTGTCCTCGAATATGTAGCCGTTCTCCGTGAAGAAGTACTCTGGCATGATATCCTCGAGGGTCGTGGAGAAGGTGTGTTCATCAGTTCCGTAGGTCTCATCGGGATCAGATTTCACCACGTGGATCGTGATGTCTCCTCCCTGGGTTCCCTCGGCGAGGATGGGGACTCCCTCCTTGGCAGGATAGGTTATGCCGTTGATGATCACATCCACTATCCTGGGAGCGTCGTTTATCGGATTTACCGTGACGTTGATCCTTATCGTCGGCCAATCATTCAGATGGACCTTCGGGTCCTCTGCCCTGATGATCAGGTAATCCTTCCCGTTCCAGTCCTCGTCCGGAACAAGGGTCAAATTGCTCGTTGCTGTGTCTATCTGGGCCGAAACGTAATTGGACCTGACAACCGAATATGTGAGGTCGTCGTTATCCCGGTCCCAGAAACTGGATACAAGATCGACCAATCCGGTCTCGGGCGTGTCCTCATCGAGTGTGACATCGAAGTACTCGACCAATGATATCGGAACGAAGTTCTTGACCTCTATTATCCTCTCCGCGGGTACTCCCCTGTCGATCCCATCGGATGGAATGACCAGGACCTTTATCTTATCGTTCTCCACCGTCCGATCCGCGCCGAGTGTGAAGTCATCTGGTCCCGCCTTGATAAGCTCCCAACCGTTTCCCACCATCTTGTACCATTCGACGATGTAGATGATCTCGTCTATAGGATCGGTATCGACATCAACGGAATAGTTCAATATGGTAACTGAAATATCCTCATAAGATGTAGCGGGTGTAGGATCCACAAGTATAATCGGTGTTGTTGGCGCGGTGTTTATGGTCTCGAAATGGAAGGTTGCGACCGCGGTTTTACCCCATGGGTCCACGGCTTCGACGTGAACATTGTGGGTAATGTGGAACCTGAGGTTCTTCACAAAGGCGTAGGACGGGTTGCAAACAACCGTATCAACGATCATATCGCTCTCCTCCCATGAGTCCTCGAATACCTTGAGGTTGTACAGCACCGTATCCATATTCCGATCCGTGGTCTCATTCCAGCTTATCATGGGCCTCTTCTGGTGTGTCTGCTCAGGAAGGCTGACCAAAGGTGTTGGGAAGACCGGAGGATAGTTTATGGACATCTCAAACAACTGAACGATGTCCGAATCCAGTGGTATGGGCCCTGTATATTGTGGAATAAAACCCGGTTTGAATATCGAAATATTTATCGGACCCGCACTGATTGCGATGGTCTTCGTAACGGTTTTCCCCCACAATGTCGCTCCCCCGATCCAACCGAAGGTGGTCTTGTCCGTGAATATCATCCCGGTCACATTGTAGATATTAACCTCAACGTTCCTGATAGGTAGACCCGTACCGTTGTCGACGACGCCCACAAACACGTACCAGTAGAGTTCCACCCTGGAACCAAGGTCAAAGAAGATTACTTTTTCAGTACTGATCGTGGCATTATAGCCTTTCAGTAAGGAGTTTCTTTTCATGATCAGGTCGTTTATATTATTTGAGAAAGAGCTGTTCGATATCACCGTGTTGTCGATCCTATCTATTTGCAGGGCGATGTCATTGTGGTGGAAATTCTCCCGGTCGAGGATCACGATATCCGCCCTGGAAATGTCCAGGCCTATTTCATTATGATGGAAGATATTGCCCCCTCCGGAAACAGGCATATCGTGGCCAAACACACCCACTACGGAGTGGTTAAAGATATTGTTTTCAATCGAATAACCGGAAATGTCCTCTATAAATAGGTTACCCTCAGGATTGTTATGTATGTGGTTATTGGTGAATGTCGACTGGGCCGGTGAGTTGCGGAGATAAACGCCGTACCTGCCGTTGCTGTGGATCATGCTTCCATTGTATAGACACGCAACACCCGAACTCTGGATGGATAAACCATCATTGCTATTGTATGCAACATCCACATTATTTACTTTAGCAATACCGGAACTGGAAGCCTCAATACCATATCCTCCATTACCTTCCATCTTCGAACCTGAGATGGTGACCAATCTCGAAGATGACAGCCTGACCCCGGATCCAGCATTGTCGTTGAACTCGGTATTTTGGATATTGACAACATCAGCGCTGGTAAAATATAATCCATAGCCCCGGTTCTCATTGAATTTTGAATTCGATATCGTGATATCCGTTGCGGATCCCCATCCGCTCACGTACAACCCCCTGGATCCTCTCCTCACATCTACATTATCGAGAGTACAGCCGCTATACAATCTGGTCATATATATCCCATAACCCGAGCTGTCGTAGATCTTCGCGTTTCTCAGATTGGTGGGTGAATAATATTCCAAATACATACCATATGACCGACTGTTGTAGATCTCTATACCTGACATTACCGTAGGTGAGTAATAACTATATATTCCATACGACGAGTTGTAAACCTTGACATTTTCCATATATGACATTGAGGTACCATAATTTCGGCAATAGTAATTTCGAATGCCATAGGTTCCTCCATCCCTGATCGTCACATTGGTTATATCAACTTGGTAGGAACGCTCGTTATAGACACCATAACTACTGGTACTCTTTATCTTCAGGCCAACGCATTTGAGATAACCATAGTAATTTCGAATGCCATAGCTTCCT
>CBDVER010000054.1:0-8224 GCA_965373055.1 uncultured Thermoplasmata archaeon | reverse complement strand
CGTCCCCTCCACCTCCCCGTCGTCGATATGGTCGATGAACGTCCGGATCCGCCCGTATCCCCTTGACATCAGCTGCTCCCCCTCCTCGAGGATCCTCTGTATGAACTCCTCCCTCCTCCCCGATCCCTCCAGAAGCCGGATATGGTCCATTATCTCCTGGTCCGTCCCCCGACCCGCCAGATAATCACATGCGGTCCTCGAGCATCTCTCCCTCTCCGGGTCGGTCATGCGGGCCCTGAAATAGGACCTGATAAGGTCGTGAACGTCGTATGTGCCGTTCCGGTATTTTCTGAGGATCAGTTTATCGCATAATCCATCGAGGACCTCTGCCGAGATATCCTTCGAGAAGAAACCTCTTGCCAGTACCGGCCTTTCGAAGATGGATGCCAATCTCAGAACATCGGTCTCGGGCTTTGAAAGCTCCTTGAGCACCTCCTCTCCAAGGAACTCCTCGAACTCGGCGATCTCGATGGGCGACCCCGCAGATGTCGTCTCGGAGTAGAGTTCCAGGGCAAGAGGGTGCCCCCTGGTGATCCTGAGGGCGTCCTCATACTCCGTGGATGGGATGCCTTTCTCCCGGAGCATGGCATAGGCGCTCTCCCTGTCCAGGCCCTCCAGTTCTATCTCCGTGATATCATCGGAGGTGAGCAGGTCTTTCTTCCTGTAGAATGAGGGCTTCTCCCTGGTGGTCATTATGAACTTGATATCGTCGCTGTCTTTCAACCTCCCCCGGATGATCGATAGGAGCCTGTTGACCTGTTCCGTCCCCCTGTGCAGGTCGTCGATCATGAAGATGGGCGATAGGCCCCTGCACCCTTTCAGGAACCTCGTTATGGATTCGTTTATATCGGCCCTCATCCCCCTTCTCATCTGATCGTACAGCTCGGTCCTGCCGTGTCCATTGAGGAAATGTCCCCATTCGGAGAGGAGGTTCTCCGGCCCCATCCATTCGTTCATCACCGTCCATTTCATGGGCCGGCTGCCGCTTCTGATCGAGATCCTACCCATCAATGCGGTCTTTCCCCCGCCGGCGATGGATTTGATAACGATGAAATGTCCCCCGCGGTCCTCTATTGCCTCGGTTATGGTCTTGATCTCGATCTCCCTTCCGAAGAACCGCCTGTTCACAGGCGTGGAGGAGGCCGTTTCATCTGCCCCATCCTCCGCCTCGAAGTTGAAGAGGTTCACCTCACTACCGTTGTAGAATCGGGTGAAGAGCTCATGGAGGGATATCATCCTCTCCATCTTCCTGCCCAGCATGAGAAGTGCCTTCTCCACGGACCTCTGCTTCAGCTGGCCGTCCTCAGACCTTATGACAATGGTCCTTTTATTGAGCTCCTCGATGTGGTCTTCCACATCTTCGATCCCCTTTCTGGAAAGGAAATAGGCTTTTCTACGCCTTCCCGACCCCTTGACATGAGCGCTTCTGGATCCGATAAGCCTCTCCGAGTCCAGCTCGGATAGGGCCCTGGAGACGTGTGTCTGTCTCAGGTCCAGCTCACTTCCGATGCCCGATTGGGTGATGATATCGGGGACCTCGAAGGAGTCCATGAACTTCATGTTACCATGAAGCAGTAATAATATCCGCCTTGGAACGGATATCCTGATGGCCCTATCCTTTATTGAACCCATATACTCAATTGGAAAATGATGCATCTTACCTTAAATGATTTTGCATCCAAGCGTATATCTGGAACCTTTTTGGTATAATTTCCAGATAACATCTCACGGGGTTTATATAATCTGCCGGATAATTTTCCAGATAGATAGTCTGGAGTGAGCAAGATGAAATTCAACAGAGGATATTTGGCGTTCGTTCTCACGGCCATGTTGATAATGACCACGATGTTGTCCATGATCGACGTTGGGAACAGTATGCCTTCAAGGGCGGCCCCCACCCTTTCAGGATGGTATGGCTCCGGGACCATGTACGAGGACTCCTTCTTCAATTTCTCGGCCGATTATACTGATACTGATGGAGATGCTCCCCAATATGTCAATGTTAACGTTGATGGGGTGAATCATACCATGAGCAACACATATAATTCGTCCGATTTCATTAGGGGTGTTTACTATAATTATAATACAACCCTAACAGCTGGCACTCATTCGTACCGTTTTATCTCTGTTAACAATAACAGTGAGTGGGTGGTTGAACCCGCCTCAGGCTCATACTCACTGACGGTTCTGTCGAGGAACGGATCCCTCCCCACTCTGACGAGTCCCAACATCTATCCATCTAACCCTGTGGCGGATTCACCTGTGAACTTCACGGTGACCTACACGGATTCCGATGGTGATTCCCCCGCCTATGTGAACCTCTGTTATGATCGGCTGGGAGATGTGGATCCGCCGTTCTATTACAACATGACAGAGCTTTCCGACGGTGATGGGTACTATCCCAAGACGGGTATGCCCCACTATCTAAACAGATCCCTTCCTGCGGGCAGCTACTCCTATTATTTCTATACCATGAACGACCAGCAGGAGATGGCCAGGTGCCCCTCAAGTGGATCCCTCTATCTGAACATATCAGATCGAAACCAGCCCCAACTTTTCAATAGAAGCGTGAATCCGGACCCGGCCACCATAAATGATACGATAGTGTTTTGTGTATTCTATCGACAGCTGGATGGCCTTGCACCAAGCGAGGTTCAGCTGCTGATCATGGATATGAGCAATCGTACGTGGACGACATATAACATGACGGTTATCAACACCACATATACAACCGGCGTCAGGTGTGGTTATTTGACAACCCTTGCCTCTGGATTTTATCGGTACGAATTCAGCGCGAGGCAGGGGAACTATAGTACGTCGTGGGGCTCTTGGTACCTCAACGTGACCGGCGGGTCAACAGGTGGAAATCTCCCCACCTTATTCTCTCCACAGGCCTCACCGGGGAGCCCCACAGTCGACGATAACATCACCTTCTCGATCTACTACAAGGATATCGACAACGACGCCCCGGATTATGTTTATCTCCATCTGAGGAGTGCGAATCAATCATTTTACACATGCAATATGACCGGCTCGGGGACCTATTATTCGACAGGTGTGAAATATACAATGATAAAGCAGCTCAGCGTGGGGAGTTACCTCTACTACTTCAGTACATTGAGCAATGAGGACCTGATATACAACGGGAACTACACCCTGTCGGTCGGATCATCCTCAAACAGGGCCCCGTCCCTGAGCAGTCCACAGGTGTCCCCTACGAACCCTTCGACCACCGACATCATCAATTTCACGGTGACATATCAGGATCTTGACGGGGACGCCCCAACATATGTGAAGCTGATACTTGGACCTACGAGTTACCTGCAAAGCAATACCACCATGCCAGAATACACGATGACCATTGTCGGGTCCTCATTCTCACGTGGCGTTCTGGCATACAAGACCATTCAGCTGGCAGCCGGCAACTACTCCTACAGATTCGTCACAGCCTCGAATGGGTATGTAACATCTGGAGCATATTATTCACTATATGTCCGGAACAGTTCCTCGTCCAACAGGGCTCCACAGCTGTTGAGCCCCTCGGTATCGCCCGCAAGGCCATTCTCGGGCCAGCTGGTTACCTTCAGCGTTACATACAAGGACGCGGACAACGATCCTCCGGAGCAGTTCTTGCTCAAGGTCACACCTTCTTCCGGAGGGGCGCCCTTTTCTGTGAAAATGCTCACTCCCCAGAGCTATGCATACTCCAGGGGAGTGGTATTCTCCGGAAGCCTCCAGCTGACGCGGGGGAACTACACCTATTTCTTCACGGTGACCTCCAGGAACGTCACCGTGAACCTCCCCGCGACGGGTTCCTATAACCTGTACGTCTCGGCTCCGCCCTCCTCGGGGAGCGCTCCAACACTATACCGCTCCGGAGTGTCCCCCTCGAGCCCCACGAACGGCCAGATGGTGAACTTCACCATATACTACAAGGACCTCGATGACGACGCCCCGTCCTACGTTAAACTATACCTCAGCAGCGTGAACTCGAGCAGGTCGTTCACCGCTTACTCGATGAGGGTGTCAGGGTCCGTGTACGATCAGGGCGTGATATGTTACCACGCAAAGAGCCTGGCCTCGGGGACGTATTACTACTACTTCCAGGCCAGCTCGGGGAACGACACCGTCACCTATCCCTCGACCGGATATGGCATGCTGGTGGTAGGCACATCCGGCGGGTCGAGCGGGAACAATTCGGTTCGATGTGCCATCTCGGTTGTGGATGGTGAGGCGGATCTAACGATAGTGGATGAGGGGACAACGATCACCCTATCCATAATTGACCTTGACGACGATACGTTGACACTGCAGGTGGAATCCGACACCGGCGATAGCAAGGTGATCATCCTCGATATCGACCCTTCGGTACTGGACCTCTCCGACCCGGACAGGCTGAGGATACTGATAGACGGTGAGAGGGTCTCCCTGGTGGAATTCGATTGGATGAGCGACCCCTCCGGGTCCGAACCGAGGTACCATCTGGTAATAGATGACGACGGTGCCCACCTCTATCTGTACATGCCCAGTACGAGCTCCCATATCGTTGAGGCATCCATAGTGAAGGGAGACATTGAAAACTCGAACGGCTGGATCCTCGTCCTGATGGCCGTGGTGGTGATCCTTGTGATCGTCGCAGTTGCCATGGCCCTTCTTTCAAGGGCCCAGGTGGAGAAGAGGAAGAAGGTGGAGGAGTACTACGAGGACTTCGACATCTCCACCGCGGACGACAGGGTGACCGGAGGGTCCCTTGAGGAAGAGGAGAGTTCCGTCGATTGGGATGAGCTCCTCTGATAGTTGAAAAGCATCAATGAACATATTGGATCGGACATGTCATGGGGGTCCAGATAGGGCTCCCATTTTTCTTTTTAGATCATGGACATTCGTCCCGGGAAATTATAAATATCGAATACCGATATCGAGTTTCGATATCTATGTACGAGAGAAAGGTCTTGCTCGGTTTCATCCGGGCTCACATACTCCATCACTCTGCCTGCGATGACGGCATCTACGGCACCTGGATGATAGAGGAGCTCAGGCATCACGGCTACAGGATCAGCCCGGGAACGCTCTATCCGATATTACATGAGATGGAGGGGGACGGGGCGCTCACCGTTGAGGGTCACGTTGTCGATGGGAAGGTAAGGAAGATATACCGGATCACACCCAAAGGGATCGAGACGCTGGAGAACCTCAAGAGGTTCATAAAGGAGCTTTCCGGGGAGGTGCTGAATTGAGAATTTTCAGGGTGAAGAGGGCGAAGAAGAGGCTGGGTGATGCCCGGGCGCTCAGGGGTCTGTCGCTGGATCTGGAGAAAGGTGAGATCATCTCCCTTGTGGGGCCCTCCGGGAGCGGAAAGACCACCCTCCTTCGGGCGATGAACAGATTGATAGAGCTGGACTCCGGCTCGATCTTCTTCAAGGGGGAGAAGATCACCGATATGGACCCCGTGGAACTCAGAAGAAGGGTGGTCCTGGTCCCACAGGAGAGCGTGATGCTCCCGGGAACCGTGAGGGATAACGTTCAATATGGGCCAAAGCTGGCAGGTTCCCTGGGGAAATGCGATGTGGACAGCTGTCTCAAGGATGCAGGGCTATCCCCGAAGTTCGCCGATAAGGAGGCCGGAAAGCTATCGGGGGGTGAGAAGAAGAGGGTGGCGCTCGCCCGTGCCCTTGCCCTTCATCCCGAGGTGCTTCTTCTCGACGAGCCGACGGTGGGTGTGGATCCCAGGAAGGAGGAGAGGATGGAGGGGACAATCCTCAAATTCGCCAGGGAGAAGGGCCTCACCGTTGTCTGGGTCACCCACGACGTCCCGCAGGCTCTACGAGTTTCGGACAGGATCGCCAACCTGAAGAACGGCGTTGTGAAGGAGTATAAGAAGGCTGCTGAATTCAGATGGGAGGGAGCATATTGAGCGGAATACCGTACACCTGGGAGGAGGGCCTTGTCATCATGGGCATCATGATGGTGATGCTGGTCATCGCCATTGGGCTGTCCGTATGGAAGAAGATAGGCATTGCCAGGGAATACACGTATGCGCTGATAAGGGGTGGACTGCAGCTTTTCGCCGCCGCCACGCTGCTCTATTTCCTCTTCGAGTTCGAGTACTGGTACTATCCGATATGGCTCTTTCTGATAGCCATGGCGTTGATGGGAGGATACACCTCCGCAAGGAGGGCCGGAAAGATGCCCAGGGCGTACAGGATCACAACTCCCTCGATACTGGTTGGAGGGACCGTTGTGCTTGTTATACTGAGGGTGAGCGGCGCCATGCCCTACAGGCCACAGTTCGTGATACCTCTAGCCGGCATGGTGTTCGGGAACGCGATGACGATCTGCTCTCTGGCCCTGAATAGGCTGACAAGGGAGTTCGAGACCAACAAACCCACGCTTGAGACCATGCTTTCCCTTGGGGCAACGCCCAAGGAGGCCATGGAGGAGTATGGGAGGATGTCGATCAAGGCCGCGCTGATACCCAACATCGACTCGCTCAAAACGCTTGGTATAATATTCATTCCCGGGGCCATGGCGGGGCTTCTGATCGCCGGTACGAACCCGATACTGGCCGCGGAGTACCAGATCATAGTGTATCTGATGATAGTGGGAGGTGGCATCATCACTTCCATCATGGTGATCGCGCTGTCGAGGAGGCTGCTCTTCACCAAGGCTCAGCAAATCGCAGATTGGGTATGAAAGGCCATTCCAGATCCCTCATTTGCCCTGGAGTAGATCCGGCAGGTGTGTGCAGATCTATTTATCGCATTTACAATGGTCAGTTTATCTGATAGAGTGCATTATTACACCCGGTGGAACGATGAATAAAATTGTGGATGGCAGGGCCAGAACGATCTCATTGGTAGTTCTACTGATCGTCAACATCATTGTTTTCTCCATCGTCGTCATCGAAAGCCAGGAACGGATCTTCGATTTCTAATCTTGAGAACCATTATATATTGATGGCCCCAATGTTCGATATGGTGAAACCATGGGAGAGGTTGAAAAAGCAAGAAAGGATGCATTGGAACTGTTCAGGACGATCAACTCCTTTGACGATGTAAAGGAGAACAGGGAGAAGATGCGTGACATGATCGAGGGTCTCTTCAAGGCCGGTGCGGCCGAGCTGAAGAGAACCCTGGAGGAATCTCCCGATATGGGCCCGGAAGAGGCCGGGAAGCTGGCCAAGCAGTTCCAGGACGATGAGTTCCTGATGAACAAGGAGCTCAGTACGGAATTAGAGAGGATCGACTCACTCCCGGGTGTGGTAGATTACATAGAACAGTTCACTTCCGAGGATGAGAAAAGGCTTGAACCCGTCATAGAGGAGTTCACGAAGCAAATGGAGAAGCTCATGGCGATCGTGATGGGGGGGGTGGAAGACATGATGCAGGGGATGGGAGATGCCATGGGCGAGGCTATTGGACAGATGAAAGAAGGAATGAAGGAAGAGGAGGAGGTCGAAATCCCAAGAGGTAATTCCTTCAAAGGTGATGGGGTGAAATTCTATGGGATAACATGCGTAAACGACGTCATAGATCTCAGTACCTGGAACTATTACAAGGACAGGATATGCGATATATCCAAGGAGACTATATCCGATGATCTGGGACATCTTCAGACATTCAAAAGTTTTATAATTGAAGATAGAACCCCTCTTGAAAATTTCATAGAAGATATAGATATGATCGAGAAGAAGCGGTTCCTCCTGATGGAAGGGATCCAGAAAGAGATGGGTAGGATAGCAACCATTCCGGGAGCCTCGGAGGAAGCTATCAAGATCAAGTATGAATGCCTGGCTCAACTTGGACCAATTGCCGATGAGATGGATGTTTTGTTAAAGGAACTCAGGGGTTTATAGATCTCAGAGATAACGGATAGATGATCTGTATCAAGGCTGCGGTCATGGTCAGATATACACCTGCGGAAATGACCTTTTACTACCAGATGAAGAGACATTAGTGTGGATACTCAAGTCGTCCCAATTTGGATTTCCATATCAGATATAAAGCAGGTTTTTCCCACTAATTCTGGCAGGCTCCGGTGCTGTTCTACTCTCCGAGCAGCCACTTCCAGGCAGGAATGATGGTGATCGAATATTTCTCCACTTCCAGCTCCTGGTTTGTGTCGTAAGTAATTATCGTACCTTCTGAAAGATCATACGCTCTCATAGCATTTACCAGCCCCTCTATCTCACGTGCCCTGGTCGGTTAATAGGAAATGTTCTCGG
>CBDVER010000053.1:0-8248 GCA_965373055.1 uncultured Thermoplasmata archaeon | reverse complement strand
AGATGGTCTCGGAGGATGATGGGGAGGAGGAGCCACCAAAGGACCCATGGGCAGAGGAAGAGGGAAGCAGGTTGGTGGATGACCTCTTCGACGACGACGAATCTGAAGATCCCCCTCGCCCTCGAAGAGGTATTCGCTCGGATGAAGAGGAGAGCGAAGAGATAGAAGAGGACGAGGAGGAAGAGGGTTGGGGGGACGAGGATGGGGATTCGTCCGTGGATGATCTTTTCGATGACGACGATGATGACGAGGAGGAAGAGGTCCTTGAATTCACTGATGACGACGAAACAGAGGTTTCGTCTGATCCTCGCGGGGATGTCCACTCGGATGAGGATGAGGAGGATGAGGGTTGGGGAGACCAGGACGAATTCGAAGAATCTTCTGAAAGTGGCGAAAGCGATGAGGATGAAGAGGGATCGTTCATGCTCCCAAGAAAGCAGTTCAAATGTAAATGTGGTTCCCTTATCATAATAGATTCCAACAGGAGGCCATACAAGTTCGAATGTGAAAACTGCGGCCGGACCGGGACGATCGTAAAGTAATGAGATCAATTTCTTGAGTACCAGTGAAGAAGCAATTCCAGAGGGGTGGTGGATAGAACAATGAACACCTCAAGGTCCTCATCTGGGTCCTCATCGATGGTCACGCCCCAGATGATCCGTGCATCCTTCATTATCCTCCTCTTCAGGACCTCCGATGATACGAGAGAATCCTCCAGGTTCAGGTTGCTGCTTCCCACAACGTTAACAAGCGCTTTATTGACCGTTGTAAGGTCGATGTAGCACATGGGGTTGGTCAGCGCATCCCTTATTGAGGTCGACGACGGATCTCCTCCAGGTGCGGCAGAACCCCAGGTCATGATAAGGACCTTTCCACCCCTAGAGATCATCAGTAGGTCGGCATGGTCCAGGTTCACCAATCCAGACCTGAACATCATCTGTGTCAGATGCCTGATACCATGTGCGATAAGGAGGTACTCTCCGTGGTTCAATATGGGTGGAGGTATTGCGAAAGCGCCGTGAAATCCCATCGACAGCTCCAGGTAGGTCCTGTTCACCTCGTGGACATGGCCTATGTCACGGAAGAACTCCTTCCTGAGTATGATACACAATGACAGGCACCCTTTTCCTATCGCCTTGTGTGAGAATATCGATGCGGGGATTATCATATCTTTTGATTCGGCATCGATCAGGGATAGGACGAGATCGGATTTGTCCAGGCCTTCAAGCAGGGTATCTATCTTCCCCGATTCCTTATCGCTGATGAGCATGGTGGAAAGGTTGCGCTTGCTTTTGAAAAGAGAATCGGAGAACAGGCCCTGATCATCTTCAAGGGAACCGCCCACATCGATGTTTGATATGCCTGGGGTGATCAGCCTGGAGACCTTGAGGTCGCTGTACTTGACCTTAGGATCCATCTTGCCAAGTATCCTGAGCTCATATTCCTTCAATTCAGGTTCGTCCCCATCTGACAGGATCGAGATCTCACCTGGCGATGAAAAGCTCCTCGCAATCGCCCTATGCGGGATCCCCTTCAGCAGTGGGCGCAGGTGTTTCAGGAGGTTATCTCCCTCATCATCAAAGGATACAAGAACCAGTTTTCCCAATATATCACCAACTTACATCCACATGTCAAGGCTTACATCCTTTCGTTCATTTGATCCAGAGTTCCCGTCTTTCTCCGATCTCCCCTCGTTGCTACTTTTTGAGGTCTTATCGATATCGCTCTTTTTATCATCTTCGTCATTACCATTGGAAGAAAAAGAATCGAACAGGGAGGTCTGGGAACCGCTTGTAAGCAGGTCCTTCTCGCTGACATCGAACACTTCCGTGACCCTTGACAGTGTGGATGCCAATCTCTCCGTATAGTATCTGTAGTCCGGC
Source organism: uncultured Thermoplasmata archaeon (assembly GCA_965373055.1). Classification (GTDB taxonomy): domain Archaea; phylum Thermoplasmatota; class Penumbrarchaeia; order Penumbrarchaeales; family Penumbrarchaeaceae; genus JAGLEG01. Next base: position 6,365 of record CBDVER010000053.1, on the reverse strand, counting down.
CTGTACTCGAAATCCCTGCCCTCTACAAAGGGTTCCACCTTCTGAGGAGAGGTATTGGCGTCAACAACGATCCAGGAGACCTTCATGCCAGGGACCACCTCGATCCCCAGAAGCTGTGTTTTCCTGAGCGCCTGTATGTTCGAAAGTGAGTCGGGGTTCTTGTAGGCGGACCTGATCCTATCCTCCTTCACCTCCTTGACGGTACGGGAGATCACCAGAGATTGGGTCTCCACGTCCTCCTCCCTGCATTTTCTGATGGTCTCCCTGGCAAACAAGAGGGCACCGTCGATGTCACGGTCGAGAACGTACTCGAACATCCTTGTCAGGGTTCCACTCTGAAGGTCGAATGAATCAGTTCTCCGCATCTCGTAACCACGGACTACGAGCTTCTCCTCGGGCCATATCTGCTTTCCCACATATCTCTTCTTCTTTCCGTGGGTGAAGAAGGGATTGAGCACCTTTTCGAACTCAAGGACAACGCCGTCCCTGGAGAACCTCCGGGCAAGCTTCTTGCTGAATTCAATGGTATCCTCGGCATTATCATGGGGTGATCTCAGGAAAACAGAATCAGTATCGGAATATATGACCTCGATCCCCTCGTCCTCTATGGTGGAGATCAGGTCCATGATGGCTTCCCTTGCGAAAGCTGTAATGGATGCCCCTATGGACCTGTTGGTGAACCTGTAGAAATAGGAAGCAAAGACGCCGTAGAAGGAGTTCATAAGCACCTTGATCGCCTCCTGTAGTCCGTCAAGGAACCTGGACTCATCGTCGGTCTTTGCAGATCTCATCCTTGACTTCGCATTCTGCCTCCGGTCCATGAGGTCCTGAAGAATATCCGGAACAAGTCCCATCCTTCTATCCTTGGGTAGGTAAAAGACATCATCAAGAGGCGTTTCGTTGCCGGCATCCACATCTCGTGTGAAGGTAGTGAAACAGATGTTCTTCTCGATCATCAGGGATGGGTACATAGATCTGAAATCAAGGACAACGACCCAGTCATATAGCCCGGGTTCAACGGCATGGACGTAGGCTCCCTCTATCTTGGAGGTCTTTTTCTCATGTCTCGTCAAGGGAATTCCGATACCAGCCCGATCCGCCTTTCTGATAAGGATGGAATCGATAAGTGTGGATGTCGTACCGCTCAGGACATCTACAAGGGGCAGCCGGGCAACATAGGCAAGCTCCACTCCTCTCTGGACGGAGCTGGTCTTGTTCAGTATTCTCAGGGCGAGAACGGAGTCCTTGACACAATACCTGATAACATCCTCCCTTCTGTTCTTCCACTCCTCCTCTATCCTGGAGGTATCGATGTCGTCCTTTCCCTCCCCAAGAAGGAGATTGGATACGGCCATCAATGTCTCTTTCTTTGGCCTGAATGTCTTCTTCGCCTCCCACCATGCATCGACCACCACCCTTCCCTTCATCTTCCAGGTCCGGTATCCCACCTTCTCGATCATGCCCCCGTCCCTACCCCAGTTCAAACCTTTCCCCTCCAGGATCTCGTCCCTCTTCAAGACGTGGGGTATGTCGTATCCGTCGATATTGTAGCCTGTTATGATGTCAGGGTCCTCATCACGGATCACGGAGGATAGGTCGTCTATCATCTTTCTCTCCCCCTCCAGAACACCCCACCCTTCTTTCGGATCAAGGGCGATGGATGAACCTTTGACATCCTCACTGGAAAGAGGAAATACTGATGTGGAATAGCCGATCGTATAGATCTCACCGGTCCTGATCGAGTTCTCTATATCGAATGAAAGGACCTTCAACCTCACATCGAAAGGCTCCACGGCCTTGATATCGTTGATATCGATCACAAGGTCCGTCGAATATCTGTCTGTATTAACCTCATCTCCATCGATCTCCAGATAGATGCCCAGATCCAGATCGTAGAAATACCTGTAGATGAAGGGTATGTCCGCAGCGAGGATCCTGTATCCCCTCTCCTGCCATCTTTTCCTGTATTTTGGCACATCGAAGGGATAGGTGATCTCAACCCTCAGACAGTTTCTCTCCTCGCCGGCCTCCCAGAGGGATTTCTCGCGGAGGTCACGGACCATTGGATCGTTACCCAGGTCCTTTCTAACCTCCTCTCCTGGTTCAACGATATAGAAGTATGGCCAGAAATCGTGGTATAGGGCCGTTATGGAACGGTTATCCTCGCATCTACCGAAAAGCTCAAGAGTGACCCCATCACCCTCTTTGCGGTAGTGCCCGCTTACGGCCAGGAAACGAGTTCTCAAAATGAAACCCCTTCTTTTTCCTCATCTGTTCGCGTGGATCTTGATCACATCGCCGTTCTTGAGCTGGTGATCGTGTCCTATCGTCATATCGGTACGACAGTCAATGGCCTTGATGAAGTGGTCCCCAAGATCCGTGTGAACCTTATAGGCCAGGTCCTTTGCAGAGGATCCCTGTGGGACGAGGTGAGCATCAGGAAGTATCCTTCCGTCGTGATCGGTATATCTGTGTTCGTCTTCCACCGGATAAACGACGATCAGATCCAAGAGGTCGTAAGTTGCACTCTCCAGAACCTTCTGTACGTTTGTGGACCCATAGGTGTCCAAAACCTCCCGTATGCGGTCCAATCCTTTCGTCTGGGCCTGGCTGAGGGAGGAGGGGTCTTTGATCTTGAACTCGCCCTCTCCCGGGAGGTAATCTATCATCCCTGCGTGTTCCGCCCTCTTCAAGGCGAGCTCGGCCTCGGCGAAGGTAGGAATGATGGAGATGTTGTTCACATTGTCCGGAAGCCTTTTCACATCGTTCTCATCCAATCTATCTGCCTTGTTGGCTGCGATGATCATGGGTTTTGCCCTTTTTCTCAGGGTAGATGCCAGGGAGAACAGCTCCTCCTCTGACCATTTTGTAGGTTTCGCCCTATCGAGTCCAAGTTCGATTATCGAATCGAAGATCTGATGCACGTTGATACCCAGTCCGGATACCTTATCGCTAAGGCCCACCTCGATCTTGCCGTGCATTGATTCCGTGGTACGGCTTAACTTCGTCCAATCCCTGCTAATGATGTTGTCGAACCAGAAATCGATCTCACGCTCGAGGAATTCCATATCGGTCATGGGGTCGTGTGATCCCCTGTCCACAGGATTTCCCTCCTCATCCGTGGAGCCGGAGATATCGACAACGTGGATCAGAGCGTTCGCCTGCCTAAGATCGTCAAGGAACTGATTTCCGAGCCCCTTTCCGGAATGGGCGTCGGGCACCAGGCCTGCAACATCAAGAAGCTCGATGGGGATGATCCTCGTACCGTCCCTGCATGTGGAATTCTTTGGAGAGCAGGTTACGTTCAGTTCAATACATGGGCACTTGCCCCTGATAGCTGCCATACCCATATTCGCCTTGATCGTTGTGAATGGGTAATTGGCGATCTCAGCACCTGCCAACGTAGATGCCTCAAAGAAGGTAGATTTACCCACATTTGGCTTTCCAACAAGACCGATCTCCATCATATTTATCCCAGGCCCCTAAGTGCTCTTTCCCTATATAGAGAAAGGTGTCAAACTATCTAAATTATTTCTGCTGAACCGAAGACGCGGAAGCTCTTTGAATCCAGAAATACAAGAGATATCGTATCTCCTTTTCTGTACCAGATCGGAGATTCGGATCTTATCTTCCATATCTCACAGCAGGAACCATCCCCGCCACCGATGGACTCGATCGAGAACGGCACGAATTGAAGTGAGAGGCTGAGGTGAAAATGCATTTTCACAGCGATGGGTTCCTTCCAGTGGTCGGAGATCCTCACGAGGATCTCGAACTCATCTCCCACCTCGAAATTACCATCTGAGGAGGTCAGGATAGAACCCCTGGGAAGGTCATCTGGATCGATGTTCTTCATTGCCAATCCGACACGAGCCCCAACGGGTGCCTCATTATGGTCTTTGTCATGTATCTGTATTGATCGGATGACGGACCTCTTACCTTCGGGATAGGCGATCATCTCCTGGTGTTTTCGGATCTCTCCTTCCTTGATAAATCCAAGAACGACGGTACCAACACCCTTGACGCTGAAAGCCTGGTCCAGGACGACCATTGGTCCACCTTTCTGTTCAACGGGAGGGATCTCAAATAATTTTTCTCTGAGGGTCGCAGTCTCGCCGTCAAATTCCCCATATTCCTCAACAACCGTGCCCTTGACGCTGGCCTCGAAAAGATCCCTATCCACTTCGGGGTGAACAAATAACTTGCCCTTGCTCTTGTTAAGAAGGTCCAGGGTGATTATTATCTCGCCCATCATGCGGTCCATCCGATCAATATATAGATATATCTCGCTACCCAGTTCAATAGAGAAAAGAAGGGACCATATTTTCTCCGGGTATTTGGAGGGGTAGGCCAGAGTGACGATCCTATCGTCTTTTTTATTTACATAGACGGAGAAGGAGGTTTCCGAACTTGATTTACCAAGCTCACGAACCCATTTTGAGGGCCCAATGGCTGTGATCAGAAGATGATCCATGAACGGTTAATTTGGGCGGGTCTATTATAGTTTATGCTGTCTTGTAGCGTTCAATCGTCGTGTTCCACGATCTCCTCGGAAGGATTTTCGAGGTTCTCGTGTTTTCTGTCCCAGACCGGTGTGCCCGCTTCCTCGAGGTGCGGCTTGGGAGAGTTGAGCTCAAGTTTTCTGTCCTTCAGGGAAGCTGCTTCCTCGGACGTCACCATGAAATCGACCATGAAATCTGTGGATGGCTTCTCATCTGCCTTTGGTTTTTCGTCCACTTTCTTATTTATCAAGAATGGATTTTCTTCTTCTTCCAAAATTTACCCTCCTAAATTTATATGGGAAGGATTGATATAAATAATGTTTGATTAACCAGACACTTGACTGCCGGCCTTGACTGCCGGCCAGAAGTAAGAAAATGGTCCATTTGATGATCGAGGTGGTCACAATGAGAAAAAGAGATTTAATTGGTCCTTCACTGTTGCTTCTATTCGGGATCATCGGAATTGTATTCTCCATTTCGACGGGTTCGATCAAGGTGTTCATCATCTTTGTCGTTCCGGTATTTGTCGGACAGGGTCTGTCGGCTTTCATATCGATCGTCCTGTTTTCCACAGGAGTGGTCTGGCTGTTGATCGCATACGTGAGATCAAATTTTGATAATGGTATATTTGACGTCGGCGGTGGGAAGGTCAAGGGAAAGGCCGCTTCGACAAAAATCGGTGGTGGTATCCTGTTCTTGGGGCCCATACCGATCGTTTTTTGGGATCGGGAGATCCTGTCCCGGTTTCCCGGATGCTGGATCATCCTTCTAATGGCAATATCCGTGTTTGTTATTTTTTACCTGGCCATCTTTTTGTTATTATCAAGTTTCAGTTTCAGGATCATCTGGTAACGATCAAATCACATATAGTTGGGACATATCTGTTTTAACAACATGGTTTATATATGATGAAAAGTGGATAGGAAAAAGGTTATATGTGGATTTGATGATTTGATATGCGTTTCGTATGGGCTTTTAAAGGTCCAGAGGTTTTATAGGAGGGACAAAATGAGGAAGCTTCTCATTATCGGAATTTTGGGTATTTTTTTATTGTCAGCAATGGCAAATCTGGTTACCAGTGAGGATAAGACGATCGATACCGTTGATTTCTACGTCGAGACGGATGATCAGATGATAGCGGTATCTAATCCGACCGTTGCCATCGGAGATGGATACAACGACACCGTTAACCTGATGGTCTACAACAACGCGACATATAATGATATCAGGCTGAAGGTGAAAGGAGGCCCGTCTCCGGAAGGAGATTACCCCTCCGAGGTCTATGTGGACATTGGTGATAACGGAAGATACGAGTATTATTTCGGAGGTTCAGGAGCCGGAAATTTTGGGGAACAGTTCCTCATCAAGGATTCGAACATGGCGGACAAGACAAAGGTAATTTTTGCACCATCAGATCCCTCCAGCAATACATACTATCTGAAATTACCCAGCCAGGCGGTGGTGACCTCTACGAATATCACCGTAGAATCCACTGGTACGAAGGATTTCGAGGTGAAATTGAACACAGGGATCACCGGGATAGACTGGGGTCATTCATATTATTACTCGTATAGCTATGGTGCCAGAGGGCGTGGTTATCTTTACGGATATCGTTCGGCTGGAAATTATATGGGGGCTAGCTACTATTACCAACCACTATCAAGTACCGGATACAGCGGATATCCGTATTATAGAGGTTATCTAAAGTTCGATCCAGACGATTCCAGTTTCACCCTGCCACCAGGGAAAACACTTGCCTCCGTAGCTTTGAAAACACCCATGAGGATCTACCCTCAATACGGAAACCCTTCAGGTTACACCGGAAGATATCATATCATGCCCAGGACATATCAGGCACATCAG
>CBDVER010000052.1:0-8372 GCA_965373055.1 uncultured Thermoplasmata archaeon | reverse complement strand
CGCCCTTGCCATGGATGAGGTATACATTACCGCCGATGGTGCAGACCTACTCGAGGCAGAGGTGGGGCACAGCCTCACAATATCATCGGGAGTTGTGATGAGAAATTTTACTGTAAAAGGTATCGTGGACCAGACAGGGAGGGCATCGACGTTCTTTGACGGAAATGCGCTGTACTTCTCCTTTGAATCCATCTGGTCCCTGTTCAACGTCACCCCTGATCACGATACCGATTACGGCGGGACGAAGGACTGGAGCGGTGGATATTACAACGTGATGATGATATCCAATGAGGGAGGAAGGGTAGGCGGAGCGGAGCACTGCTCCCAGGTCATTGAGGAGCTGGAGGAGGATTACGCAGAGCTCGATCATCCCCTTGGCCCCAATGGAAAGTTCGAGTTCGTGGACGACAAGGCCACATCCGTTGAACAGGGGATGGAGGGGATCAAGATGTTCTCCCAGCTCTTCATGGTCCTCGGAACCTTCACGATCATCGCAGGCATCACCCTGATAATCAACATATTCGTGATGCTCTCGGAGGAGAGGAAGGAGGAAATGGGTATCTCGCGTGCCGTGGGAATGAAACGCAAACATCTATCCCTCATCTATCTATTTGAAGGAACCCTATATTCGATCATCTCATCCTTTGTGGGGGTCCTTTTTGGAGTTGCGACGGGTTACGGGATCATCTTCTTACTGCAGTGGATATTCGATGCCATGGGAATGGGAATGCTTGATATACTGGGACACTACCAGGTGACGCCGCTCTCCCTCATACTCTCCTTCGTTGCAGGATTCTCCATCACGATAGGGACCACGATCTTCATTACAAGGAGGATCTCCAGGCTCAACATCGTCTCCGCGATCAGGAACACACCAGTACCCGTGTTGGAGTCGAAACTGGTTATATGGGTTCAAGAGCTGCTAGATGTCAGGGATATGGAGAATAAAAGAGGCGATGGAAGCCTCATGGCAAAAGCGGTTGAATATTTTTTCAACAGGATGACCTTCCTGGGAACCTGGTCCATTATATTCGGCCTTCTGCTCTTCCTGTCGGGAGTTTTAATGAAGACCCAGTGGAATGCCTACATGGGCCTTTCACTACTCTTGATCGGGGCAAGCCTGATGCTCAAATACTTCCTCAACGAGAGGTTGACATACAGCATAGCCGCCTCGTTGATGCTGGTCCTGTGGATCGTACCGATCCCGGCATTTGTTGGATACTCCAGTGATATGGAGATGTTCATCCTCTCGGGCATCTTCCTGGTGACATCCGGCGTTCTCCTCCTGGTATGGAATACAGACCTCATACTCTGGGTGGTGGAGAGAATGGTCACGTTGATAGGCATATCCCCGGCATCAATCAAGATGTCCATATCCTATCCGATCAAGAAGAGGTTCAGAACCGGCGTGACGATATTCATGTTCGCCCTGATCATATTCACGATAACGACGATGTCCATGATCGTGGCTTTGTTCAATGTAAATATAGAATCCTTCGAGAGGAGCATCGGGGGTGGATACGACATCATCGCCATATCTGCTGTGGGGATAGATGACCTGGAGTCCACGATCATGATGGAGGATCCCGATAGCTACGGGAACATCAACTGGGATTATTCGGTCTCCCTCTCCATGGGAATACTGAAGATGAACTTCACCAATACTTTTCATGGTGGCGGCGGCGGTGACGGCGGTGAAGGTTCGAACCTGGAACAGATCTATCAATGTGCCGGCGTATCTGAAAAGTTCATAGAACGGAACACATACGGTTTCATCAATGTCGCATGGGATGTTATCGATCCCTCGGGGGATATGGAAAGAACCGACAGGAACGTCTGGGAATCCCTGAAGGGAACCGATTTCGTGATAATGGACGGCAGCCAGTCAAGCGACAGCGGAATGGGACCTCCTGGATTAAGCCTCATGGAGCTGGGGGATACCCTTACCCTACAGTCCATAGATGGCAGGTTCTACAACAAGACCATCATCGGCTTCACCGAGCAGTTCGGTATCTCTGCTGTTTTCATGTACGAGGATGACGCAGCAGAGGAGTTCGGCGTAACCGAGAAGACCATACACCTGATGAGTTTGAAGGATGTCGATGACATGGACGACTTCGCAAATGGACTTCGCCGTTCCATGCTGAAATATGGCTTTTATACGGTCATCATAGAGGAGATCGTCGGGGATATACTGAAGGCGCAGAACGCCTTTTTCGACCTGTTCAACGCCTTTCTTTCACTTGGCCTTGTGATCGGTATCGTGGGCCTGGGAATTGTAACGCTGAGGTCTGTTTACGAGCGGAGGCACGAAATTGGAATGATGAGGGCGATAGGGTTCAAGAGAAAGCAGGTGGTGGTCTCTTTCCTTGGAGAATCGGCGTTCATCGCGGGGTCTGGACTTGTTATAGGTACTGTCCTGGGGATCGTTGTAGGCTGGCTCATCTGGAGGGATGGGATGAGGGACATGCTTCCCGAGTTCGGGGTTCCCTGGCTCAAGCTCACCCTTATCGTTGCGGTCGCACTCTTCTTTGCACTCGTATCATCGATCCCACCGTCATTGAAGGCGTCGAGGGTCTCCCCTGCAGAAGCCCTCAGGTATGAGTGATGGCAGATAAATGGCCCTGGGTCCGGGGCCCATTTTAATCCCATTGAGCCTGTGACACGTTCAACCTTCGTACTATAAACCTTTTAAAAGGGGTCATCACCTAAATCAATTATATGAAGGTGACCCCATGTTCGATACATCCAACAAGATGACACATCTCCTGCTGCCATTGATCCTCTCGATGCTTTTTCTGATCCCGATGGTACCCGTTGATGGAGATGGGTGCTATATCCCGGCCAGGCCGGATATCGCCATATCGGAGCCCGGACAGAAGGCGGTTATCGCCTGGAACGGAACACATGAGAGAATGTACCTCTCCGTGGATATATTTGCACAGGAGCCCACTGAGGGCCTTCATGTGGTTCCATTTCCAACAAGACCTACAGTTGCTCTGGGCAATGTCTCAGTATTTGAGAACGCTACTGAGGTATTCACTGGAAGGGTTCATGAGATCTCAAGAGGGAGTTATGGGTCGGATGGATCAGGCAATGCAGGCGGAGGCAACTCGACAACCTCTATAGAGATCGAGTTCCACGATATCCTGGGGGTCCATGATCTCACGGTCATCAAGGTGAAGGATGTGGATGGTTTCAAAAAGGAGATCGAATCCATACTCGTATCATTGAATATATCCATGGAAAGCTGGCCTGATGGATTGGACCAGGTCATATGCAACTACACGAACCGAGGTTTCCCATATTTTGCCATTGACCGTTTCTCGGTGGAACCCGAGGAGATGTCCATTGATCCGATAATGTACGAATTCCAAACGGACAGGGTGATCTTTCCGCTGGAGATATCATCTCCCCTGGATGGTTTCTCCACAATAAAGCTCAGCATCATCACTCCCGAGACAATACCGCTTGACCTGTCTGGGGCGGAGGAGTATTTCAGCACGATCATGGAGGGAAGAATTCTATCACAGGAGGTTGAACAGATAGATCCAACCCTGTCGGATATGTTCGATTCCCACTGTCTGGGACTTTTTCTGATGGGGAAGGTGGACCTGAGCAAGCTCAGGGGAGACCTGGTGCTTGAACCGTTCAGGGATGCATCATGGATGCTTGTCAGCGATGGTATGGAAGTATCCACGTTCACTGGCGAAGATGGGAGTGATCGCTCTGCCATGTTCCTGTGGTCCTACAGGAATGATGTGACAACGGGTAGATTGGTTTCCGCAGAGACCGGGAACATAATATGGGAGGCGAAGGAGATGTTCAGGACCGATGGAGAGAGGAGTTACCGTAATGGGGTCATCCTGGAAGATCTGGATGATGATGGGATCCTCGATCTGATCATACTGGAGTTGATCTCGGGAAACCAATCCGTATCCCGTTTTGATGGAGAGGACGGCAGTCTGATATGGAGAACCTCGTTACCAATGACACTTAGAAACTACCACTGTACAACAACGGATGAGGATGGAGAGGTCCTTCTTGTCATCCCCTCCTATTACGGTATTGCTTCGATACATCTGGAGGATGGGTCCTTGACCTATAACGCTTCTCTATATGATCTATTCATCCGCTCGATCGACGCTGGTCGAATGGAGATGATATCATCATCTTCCGGAGATGTTCTGATCCTACCAAATTCCCGGAACGATCAGATCACTTTGCTGGATCCGATCACCCTTGAGGTGATCAGTAGTGGGTACGGATATGGATATCTCGACCATTTCTACCATGAGGGGGATCACAGGGAGCTTATCCTGTGCGGGAGGGGAGGATCTTTCCTCTTGATGGACCCTCATAATGGATTCATCGTGGAGGAGTTCGACTCGATCGATGGGCGATACGTCGACCATTATCATGAGGATGGTGATCATTTTCTGATATTCCTCAAGGACCGCAGGACCGCCATGAAGTTCGATCTTACACATAAGAAGATCGTATGGAGGACGACCTTCACGAAGATGGAGGGGGACTACGGTTACCTTAGGCTCCACACGGACGATATCAATGACGATGATCGGCTGGATATAATGCTATATTACGATCATCCGAATCTTGATTGGTCGAGCTACTATTCCAATGCGGATGAGAATTCCGTGTACATGGTGCTTCTGGATGGGGCCGATGGGTCGCCGATCCTTACGGAGCATAGAAGGGTACTGCATCCGGGGCTCGATCTTGACGGGGACGGAGAGAGGGAGGTGTTGATGGACTCACCTGATGAGGTCCAGATAGTGGATCCCGAAACCGGCATGGTGGAGATGTCATTCTTAAAGGAACACATTGATGCCCTGGTCAGGTGCCCGATAGTCGAGGACCTGAATGACGATGGTGTTGAGGATATCGTTCTGTCTATCTTCACCCGCAACTGGTATGGCTATCACGGTGGGTCCATGGCCGACGAATTGATCATCATTGACGGGCGGTTGGGTGAGCAGACCGGCGTTATCGAAGTTACGGGTAGTATCCGCAATATCGATGTCATCGACATTGGAGATGAGGGAAATGTAATACTGCTCAAGATGGAGGATCAGGTCCTTTATTTTCCCATGTCTGGATATCTGGACCTCCGTGCAGGCTCAAATATTGTTGATAGGGGGGAGGGTACGACATTGATCCTGTCGGCAAGGGATGGTAACGACCCCATGGAGGGTTATCAGGTAACATGGACCTCTACCAACGAAGGGGACCTATTTTCTTCCACGCAGGAGTGGATGCCAGGGTTGTATATGACTCGGTGGACCCCTTCGTCCGACCTTATCGGAGACGTGGAGATCACGGCGATGATACGTTCCAAGGATATGCTCATCCACTGGGAGACCAATATTACGATAACTGTCAACGGTGATGTGGAGAGGATCCTGCCCGGGTGGCTGCAGTTCACGGCATGGCTCTCCCCGGATGATCAGGTGACCCTCGGCAACAGCACATATGCCTTTATCTCTGTCCAGGGAATAGAGGGAGAGGAGCTCACCATTTCCGTCGAGGATATCCGGGGAGAGGGCTATGTTACAGGTAAAAGCCTGGTGTCCAGGAACGTATGGGCCTTCAGATACTGGCCCCAGGGTGAGGCGGGGACGAGGAACCTCCTGATCAAGGTGTCACATGGGGACGACCTGTTATTCGTCGATGTTCTGACCCTGGAGCTTATCGTTCCCGAGGTGGAGGAAGAAGTCACTTCCCAACCCGCGGAGCCTCCCTCGGTGATCAAGCCCCGGTTGGAGCTCCTCCGGGATACGGCCTATCCGGGCTCCATGATCTCACTCCTCGTGATCTTCGACCTGGACCTATCATCATATCAACTGGAGTCAACCGACTATGATGTGGGAGGGTTCTTCACCCCTTTCGAACCAATAATCGAGGGTATATGGTCCTGTCATTATCTGGTGCCGGATGTGGAGGGTTCGATCCCGATATCTGTCAGGGTGTTGGATCAGAACGGTGCTGCCTGGAGGTTGGATGATCGGATATTGGTTGTCGCCCGACCCCCCGGAGAGTTACCAGGCCCCGTCGAACCTTCCTACTCAATGCTGCCACTTTTCCCGCGACAGGGAGATGATAGGAACATCAAGGTCTTCCTGAACGACGGCTTGGAACGTGTGGATATCTCATCATTTCATCTGCTGAAGGTCCCTGACGGTTGGGCCATACGATCAATATTCCTGGAGGAGGATGGGAGCCTGAATCTCATCCTCTCCTCCGAGGGAACCTCGGGAGGTCAGGTCGAGCTCCTCCTATCCGATTGCCTTGGTAGATCCGGAAACCTCACCATTGACCTCATGGGATCTTTACCGATCAACCCGCAGATCGCAACTGGTGGAGATATTCTAGAAGGCTATGAGGAGGGCCCATCAGGACCAGATGATAGGAGTGGATCGACGGTGTTAACGGCCATCCTCCTGCTGATCGTGGCCCTCTTTGTCGGCATCGTATCTCTTCTGGTATTCGGGAGCTACAGGCCTCTGGATGGTGGAGACAAAAGGGGAGATTAATTAGCAGTGAGCCATATCACAAGGACCGATGCTCTCGGAGATCAGGTACAAGCTTGTGGTGTCGTTTCTGCTGGCGCTCCTTTTGGGAGCGGGGCTCAAACCCACTTTAGTTGATCTATACGAGGATGAGGTTCCCACATTTAATTTCATCAGGGAGTACGACCTCCCGGCGCTGGAGAACCTTAACTCATCGATCATGGATTCTGTAACACTCGCCGGGGATTATCTTCTGAACCATCTGGATGAACAGGGGAGGTTCGACTACCTGTACAACACCTCCAGCGGAAAGAGCGTGGGGGGGTACAACGGGCTCCGCCACGCGGCAACCTCATATTCCCTTGCGCTGATCTTCAAGTATACCGCTGAGGAGAGGTTCTTCAACGGGACGATGGCATCGATAAACTATCTCCTGTTCAAATATCTCCGCTTCGAGGGGATGGGCCCGTCTAGGTTCGCCTATATTGAATCCGAGGGAAGGATCAAGCTGGGAGGCGCCGCCCTTGCCCTCCTTGCCCTGGTGGAAACCCAGAGGATATGCCCCGGGATCGACCTGATGGACGAGATATACGGGCTCGCCGATCTCATACTGAGAATGCAGTACGATAACGGGTCCTATCGATGCTATTTCAGGGAGGAGGATCGGCACAATGATTTCTATCCGGGGGAGGCCCTCCTGGCCCTGACAAAGGTACACGTCCTCACGGGGGAGGGGAGATATCTTGCCTCACTGGAATAGGGATTGGACTTCTATGTCGACCACTACGGCAGGGGGCGGTATACCGCATTCACACCATGGGGGACCGAGGCGATGGTGTACGCCTACGAACACCTGGAGAACTCCTCCTATGTCGACCTCTGTTTCAGGATGGCCGACAGGTGTATGGCGGGGCAGATAGGGCCCTGGGAGGGTGTGGACCCATCGGTGGTCGGGGCATTCTCCTATGCTCCCAGGGCCAATACGGCCAGCAGGGCGGAGGGGGTCGTGGATTCATATCTGCTCGCGTCGATAATGGGGGATAATACAAGCATGGAACGCTATGGAAAAAGCGCAGACCTATCTGCCGGTTTCCTGATGTGCCTTCAGCTGAACGAGACGGACGTTTCAGGCTTTACGGACCCCGCCATGTCCGTCGGAGGGTTCCCCGGATCGTATGTCGATCCCACCATAAGGATCGACTACGTCCAGCATGCGGTGGTGGTCCTGGTCAAGACGATGGTGTACAGGGCCGCGCCAGTACACATCTGAAGCCCTTTCATTTCGTCCAGTATGGATTGGTCAGGTCCTCGAAGGCAGTGGTCGCCGCCACCGCTCCCTCGGCCGCCGCGACGACAACCTGCTTCAGTCCCCCCGTCAGGTCCCCGGCTGCGTATATTCGCGCCATGGAGGTCCTCCCCTCTCTGTCGATCTTCACGTATCCGCTCTCGTCAAGGTCCAGGCCAAGTCCCTTTGCAAGCTCGTTGTTGGGTATCTCACCCACCGCGATGAACGAGCCGCTCGTCTCGAAATCGGTGACCTCACCGGTCTTGACATCTCGCAGTCTGGCGGCCTTCAGGATATCCTCTCCGATGAACTCCTCCACAACGGATCCCATGATGGTATTGATCCCAGCCTCTTTCACCTGGTCCTGGAGCCTCTTCTCGGCACGGAACTGATCACGTCTGTGGACGAGCGTAACATCGCATTCTATGTTCTTCAGATAGGCCGCGTATTCCAGGGCCGTGTTCCCGCCGCCAACCACGAGGACCTTCTTTCCCTTGAAGAAGAAGCCGTCGCAGGTCGCGCAGTAGCTGATCCCTTTTCCGTTGAACTTCTCTTCC
>CBDVER010000051.1:0-8399 GCA_965373055.1 uncultured Thermoplasmata archaeon | reverse complement strand
GCCTTGCCCTCGGGATCCGTCACCTCCTCCTGCAGGGTGATCCTGTGAACGATGGATACCCCATCCACAGGGCCGCGGGTCAGGCCAGGATCCTCGATGGATATCTCCAGGTCTATCACAGGCCTCTTTGTGACGAATAGATCATTCAGTGTCTGCTCATCCCCCTTTTCGATATCTACGTCGAAAAGGTCCATGCCGAAATAAAGGTACTCCATCACACCGTTCACTGTGGGCCCTCTGGTCTCCACTGGATGAAGGCCAGGTCCCAATCCGGTGATCTTGAAGTGACCATTATCCAGAATTGTAGGGCTGCCATCGACATAGATCGTGGAGCCCGTCGGCGCGGGATCCATAGTGCCATTCACGAGGACAACGCCCTCGATCCAGCCAGGGTGCAGTTCGGTTGTGAAGGCCATATGATCATTCCTCCAGATCGGACGAGCACCAAGCGCATTCTCAACAGCAGTGGTGATGGTCAAGGTATGCAGAGTATCGTATTCCAGGTCCTGTAGAGGCCTGAGCGCCAGCAGAGTTGACTCAACGTTCCACTGATAATCCACCGGAACCTTTGAGGTCTGGTTCTCGAGATAGAGTGTGGCCATGGTAACGGAATCCTCATCCATCTCTTCGAAGAACTCTACCTGTATCTGGGCTCTTGTCTTGTTTGCGGTTACGTCGGTTGCACCATCGGACGGGATGAGGGTCTTAACCCTCTTGTTCTCCTTGAGCACATATGTGTAGGAGGTATCATTCCCCTCGAAAAGAATGGGAGATATTATCCCGATGCCGTCCTGAGTGTTGAAATGGTCCTTGAGGATATATACCTCCAATTCATTCTTGTTCACCCCGATCTCCAGTCCAAGCTGTAGATCGGTGAACGTTATCATGCCGTTCTCGTCTGTTACATTTTCATCCCCAATAGAAGAGTGATATGGGTGGTTTGTGAAACTGAAGCCAACCCCCTCAAGAGGTTCCATACTGGATCCATTCAATATGGTAAAACTGATGTCCCCAAAGATCCCAGGGACATATTCCAGAGAGTTGTTCTCAAGATCGACCGCGCTTGTCGAGGAGAAGTTCTCAAACAGCGTATAATGGTCGATGCTCTGGCTTCCTCCGTAAGACCGATTATAGCCGTATCTATCCATCAGCCTGAACTTCCAGGGAACATTGTCCAGATTGAAGATATACACAGAAGGGTCTATGTCGAACTCTATCTCGAATGAGTATGTGGATGTGTTCCAGATAAGGTTTGGATTGTACCACGTTGAATTCTTGGAAATATCCACCGGTGGGAACGGCATGAAATCCGTATTTTCCACAGTGAGCGTATCTCTATCCGGGAACAGAGAGCCATTTATATCCACTCCGAACATTCCTATGTTCTCGGCTGTCAGGTTCATAACGGATCCCGAGAAATAGACAAGGGTCTGGGCCCGGGTCGGGATCTTATCTTCTGATGCATTGACGGGATTCAATATCAACGCCGAGGATAGCATCAATATGCCGACAACGAGCAGGGATCTTATTATCTCTTCTCTTTTCATTAAAACACTCCTTTGGAATCTTGACCCTTTTTTCCGTACAGCTGTGACGAAATGTCACCTCCGATACGATATGTACGGATACCGAGATAGTGTCCCTCATCACTATTTATCCTTTGGCCGCAAACCTTTAATAAGAAAAAACCCACAGAGGGGTTTACATCCCAATAATGATGGCAGATTCAGAAAAGTTCAAATAGTATTGAATATATTCAATATTGTTTGAATTGACTCTGAAACAAAGGAAAATTACAGGCATTACAGGCTCTGATGCCCCCGAACCTATTCTTTTCGATCTGGTTAGATCGGGACCCCGTCAGGACATACTGACCGCACTTATCGATACGGGAGACAAAGGGCGATCATTCAGGTCCTTGAGCAGGATATGCAATTTGAAGCCAACCTCTCTTGCGTACCACCTCAAGGTTCTCGTAGCCCGGGGGGGGGTCAGGAAGGAGTTCAGATATCAGGAGGCAGGGCGGGAATTCTCGTTCTACATTCTAACTGATCCAGGAAGATCCGCCGTGTCAACATCGATGGACCTATTGGAGATCGGGAGGGAAAACGGGGTGTGTGGGATGGATAAGGTCATAATCATTCACTCGGCTGCAGCCCCCAGGCTGCTTTTGATCAAGGATAATCGGATGTGAACACATGGTAGAAAACTCTGTTGGTGACGTATCCCTAAAGAGGATAGTAAGAACATCTGATCACAGGAGCCATTACGTTACAGGTGCGATACCTCAGTGGACAAAAGACGATCTCAGGCTGCACCTGTACAACGAGATCCTTGAGGGGATAGATGGATATTATTACACCTCAACATCCCAGTTGATCATACCTCGGTCCGCTTTGAAATCCTTCCTGGACACGCTTAGATCTGCGATAAAGAACGATACTATCTCGGAAAATGTTCAGGCCACGGATGTACCTCCCAGCATCTCCCGGCTAATTGAAGGTGCCAAACAAGAGGAGAAGATCAAGAAGATAAAGCCTGGAAAGAAGAAGGTTCAGAAGATACGGTTGAAGTGATACATGCCTACAGGGGGCCGATCTCCTCTTTCACCCTCTCCATAACTATCGAGATCTCCTTCTCAAAGGAGCTGTTATCCAATTTGGCCATTCTCGAGATCAACACCCTCCCCTCCAGGTTTCTGATGCGATCAATGGTAACCCCCCTCTCAACTGCGGCCGTGGCCAGGTCGTGGAACAATAGGATCGCGCGTATCATCATGACCTGTTTCTTCTCCGGACAGTAGGAATCCACCTCGTGGAACGCATTCTGCTGAAGGAAATCCTCCCTGAGCATCCTGGTGGTTTCCAGAACCACCTGCTGTGAAGGCGGCAACGCATCCGGACCCACCAGTTGGATGATCTCCTGAAGCTCCGCCTCCTGTTGCAGAAGGGACATGGCCCTGTTCCGGAGGTCAAGCCACTGCGGGTCCACGTTCTCCTTCCACCATCCCTCCACTTTATCCGTGTAAAGGGAATAGGACCTCAGCCAGTTTATCGACGGAAAATGCCTTCTATCCGCCAGATTTGAGTCCAGGGCCCAGAACACCTTCACGATCCTGAGCGTGTTTTGGGTCACGGGTTCCGAGAAATCCCCCCCGGGGGGAGATACCGCACCGATGACCGATATGGACCCTTTTCTCGGAGCCGTTGCATGGCACTCCACGAGGCCGGCCCTTTCGTAGAAGTTTGCAAGCCGGCTGGAGAGATAGGCGGGATATCCCTCCTCGCCGGGCATCTCCTCCAGCCTGCCTGATATCTCCCTGAGCGCCTCGGCCCATCTGGATGTGGAATCGGCCATGAGGGCAACATCATATCCCATATCCCGGTAATATTCGGCCAGGGTGATGCCCGTGTATACGGATGCCTCCCTTGCTGCTACGGGCATGTTCGAGGTGTTTGCAATGAGGACCGTCCTTGTCATCAACGGTTGGCCGGTCCTTGGATCCTCCAGTTCAGGAAACTCCCTGAGCACCTCTGTCATCTCGTTTCCCCTCTCTCCGCACCCGATATATACTATGATCGAGGCGTCGCTCCACTTGGCCAGCTGATGTTGTGTTACGGTCTTGCCCGTCCCGAAACCGCCGGGTATTGCTGCTGTTCCACCTTTGGTGATAGGAAAGAAGGTATCCAGTATCCTCTGCCCGGTTATCAGGGGAATGGAGGGGTCCAGTTTTCGCTTGAACGGCCTGGCGACCCTCACCGGCCATCTCTGGACCATGGTGAGCTTCTCAATTCCCTCCTTGTGCTCGATCTCGCATATGACCTCATCAACCGTATATTCCCCCTTGGAGGCCATGGCGGATACCTTTCCCCCTTTGGTAGGTGGAACCATGATCATGTGCCTGACCGTAGGGGTCTCCTGAACCCAGCCCATCTCATCCCCACCCGAAAGCTCCTGGCCGACCGTTGCCGTGGGATGGAATGACCACCTCTTTTCGGCGTTCAAAGGCCTTACCGATATGCCTCGTGAAATGAAATCCCCCGTTTCCTTCATAATATCCTCGAGCGGCCTCTGTATCCCATCGTAGATCATCCTCATAAGGCCAGGGCCCAGCTCTACTGACAGGGGTTCACCGGTCTTCTCGACAGGCTCTCCAGGCACGATGCCGGCGGTCTCCTCGTAGACCTGAATGGTGGCCGTATCCTCCTCCAGTTCTATGATCTCCCCTATGAGCTTCTCATCGCCTACGAGGACCACGTCATACATCTTCGAGCCCCTCATCCCGATGGCCTTTACGACCGGCCCCGCGATCATGTCGATCATTCCATTGTCGGACACCTCATTATCACCGTTCATATGTCTCTCCTCCGTGCCATCCCTGATACGTAGATCGTCATTATTCACGCTCCCCCTTCATCCCTTGAGACCATTCCGATCGCCCTCTTGATCAGATCGTTGGCCCTGTTATCCTCCCCTTCACCAGGGAGTGTCACGGTTATCGGCAGGAACCTCCCATCGGCCCTCTTCCTGAAAAGTTCCTCGTGCAACCCCTCGGCGCACTCAATTGAAAGGATCATTACCCCGGAGCCCCTATCGACCATATCCTTATACCATCCCTGCAATTTGGATATGGGCTCATCCGGCCTCCATATCAATATCTCACGAACGCCTGCCAGCGCAAGCCCAAGTGCCTCATCCTCTGAAACCGCAGCGCAGATCAACCCTCCACCCATCAATCCACCCCCTCGAATATCATCATCTTCCTCGCCCGGTCAACGTGCCATCCCGAGGATACCGCCTGAAGTGTCGTTCTGAGGTTTCTAACCTCCATCTCCCTGCTCACGAGGAACCTGATCGTGGGCCCGATGTTTGAGAAATAGAGGCCTGAAAGTGTGATCGATCCCTCCAGGAGCATCCTGTCAAGGCCCATCTCCAGGCCGGTAATACCTCTCTCCATCCCCTCCCTGAGATGCTTCTCCACGTTTGTTCCGGAAAGGACAGATACGGCCTCGCGTAGCGATGTCGACTCACACATCGCCTCAAGGTCCACTATGCCAATGGTCCCGGTTGGCTTGTACAGGGACTGCAAGATGGATTCCCGTGGTAGATCGCGAGCTTTACCCCTGAGGGCCGTGAACAGATTATACCTATCCACCACCATATCCACAAAAGCGCTGGCGCCCCTTCTCGTGGAAGAGGACCTTGCAGCCATCTCCCTGAATTTATCCAGAACCCCCCGGTCGATCGCATCGTCGATCATCACGAGGTCCACCTCTCCTTCCTTCAATGCATCCCCGATCCTGCCCAATGATAAGGCCTCGATATGGTCAAGGGCCGATGTTATCGAATGAGACCCCAGAATGGAACGCTCCAGGTCCCCATCCAGAGATCCGATCGGAAAGAGCGGGTCCGATCTATCGCCCAGAAGCCTCAACAGCCTCTTCACCTCCTCGCCCTCGAGCCGGTGAATGAAAGATCCGACAAGTGGTTCCATGGTTCCCGGGACCGACCTCCACAGCTCCGTGACCGACCTATGGAAAGACCTCATCAGCTCTCTGTCCCCGTCCTGAAACCCCGTTACATCAGCCTGAACGGCCAGGTCCCCGCGGACGACCTTCATCACCTCTGATACAGATCCAAGCTCAAGTAGGGGTAGGACCTCATCCTTCTTCACATATGGAATGCCCATGGTTGATATCTTCGCGTTATGGTAGCTGAACTGGCCCATCCGGATCAGCTTCCTTATGCCGAAAACAGTCCCCATCCCGATTAGGCCAGCGGACGCGGTTATGGCTGCAATGGCCCCTCCCGATAACCCTGTCACATCCATCTTCTACCCCATGATATCAGTAAAAAGCACCTTTGAGATCATCTCCCTGACCCTCTCTTCATCCCTTTCCAGTAGGCCGTTGAACGACATGTCCAGAACCCTTTTTCCATCAGATGAAATGGCTATGAAACCGCCGATCAGGCCCTTGCTCTTCATGCGGGATATCTGCCAGGGAAGATCATCGGCGTCCTGGATCACCGGACCGATACCTACCTGCCCCCTCACCGCATTGAGGTCCTCCTGCCTGACCGGATATACGGCCACATCCTGCCCCACCTCGGCTCTGGCATTGGCCATCATCCTTAGAAGCAGGTCGGATAGATCCTCACCTTTTAATTCGCCCATACTCCCTCGAATGCTCGATATGGTATCCATTATCAAGCTCTCTTTCATCTCCAGGACCGTCTTGCGAGCTTTTCTCTTCCCATCCGATAGGTGGATATTCTTCATCCTTTCCTTTTCCCGTATCAACTTCCGGTTAAGGCCCTCAAGGGACAGGGAGAGCTCCTTCCGGGCCACGGAAAGTATGGTGGAGGCACCCTCCGCCGCCTCCTTGAGGATGGCAGAGGCCTCCTTTCCCGCCTCATCATCTATCTTCCGTATGATTCCCTCGATGCTCATAGGATATCACCTGCCGATCAGAGCATCCCGGAAGCCAGTATCAGGAATATCGCCACAAGGAATCCGAATATCGCCATGGTCTCGGACATGACCGTAAATATCACGCCCTTTGCAAATACCTCACTGTTCCTCCCGAAAGCGGCCGCAGCCGCTGCAGCCGTCATGCCCTGGGGGATCGCGGAAACACTTGATAGGCCGATGACGATCCCTATGGCAATTGCCGCCCATCCGACGAACGGTTGGGTCAATATCTCGATATTGGGTGCTGCTGACATCCCGGTGAAATTAAGCACCAGAATGGACACCAAAAGTCCGTATATCCCCTGGGTCATCGGAAGTGCTTGATATATGATCAGTTTTCCAAACTTGTCAGGTCTTTCAGCAGCTACACCTGCAGCTCCCGAACCTGCAAGGCCGATACCGATCGAGGACATTATCGCTGCCAGGCCCATTGTGATCCCCACTCCAATGAACACCAATATCCGGTTGTCCCTCACAACCTTCGAGTCCTCGGCATTATCAGGGTCGGTATAAGCTAGAAATTCCTCGATATTGGTCATGCCGTCGCTGTCATGATCCTCATTCGCATCATAAGTGGTATTGTCAAGGCCCATCTCGCCCTCCCAATTATCATCCATTCCATCGTTATCCTGATCCAGGATCGCCTCCCTCTCGGCCGATACGCCCTGAAGGGATATCAGCCCGATGAGGATAGCACTCGCCAACAATACCGCAATCACACAATTCTTCCATTTCATGGAGTATTCCTCCTTTCTCCTACGATAATTTCCTCGTGATCTGGATTCATGAACATCAACGGCCACCTCCCTCCGAGCGGGCCTCACCCACCAGGGTATAGGTCCTCTCCCTACCGAAGGGCTTGAAGAGGATGCCACCTCCTTCATAGAAACGGCCGAAGAACTCCACATATTGCAATCGGAGAGCATGAACAGAGGAGCCCAATGTCTGCAGGAGCAGATTGAATATATGCAGAAATATAAGCAATATCAGAACGACCGGTATCAGGAAAGGCGTAATATCTATCAACATAACGCCGACGATGTTGAAAGCCATGGCGAGGCCGAAGGTAGAGAGGCCGAGGGCAAGGATCCTTGAATACGATAACCAATCACCAAGGTATCCCTCGATATCGAACATGAACATCGCGCCTACCTCAAAAACGAGTAGCCCCGCACCCGCGAGGAAGAGGGCCAATCCAATGTAGGTAAGTGTCGTTGTAAGCTCATACCACCCCAACATGAATCCCCCCACGAGAATTATCGCTCCAACTTGGACAAACATCCAGGACACCGTCCCTTTGATAAAACCCCATGGGCTACCTTTCTTAAGCCTGTCGATCCCCAGGAGTATCAGGCCGATGTTAAGCTGTGCCAATCCCAGATACAATGAGATCGAAAAGAGCCGCATCGGATCCCTCAGGGTATCGTAGGGTACGGTTCCAAGCAACGGGATCTCATAAGGTCCGTAGAGGAGTCCCGCCTCATTTCCAAGGAGAACACGCGGGACAAGATCGCCAAAGAGCGACCCCATCCAGATACCTGTTAGAAGGCTTGCCGCTCCCATCATCATACCAATTAAACCCATATTCCTGATGGAGGGATCGGACCTGCCCAATCGATACATTGCAAATGACCCTGCCAAAATTAAAAGGCCATATCCCGCATCCCCCAACATCAGGCCGAAAAAGAGGATGAACGGTATCGAGAACCATATGGTTGGGTCTATCTCATTGTACTTTGGGGGCGAAAAGGTAAGCGTGAGAGGTTCGAAGACCTTTCCCAACCAGCCGTTGTTCAGAGAGGTGGGCACATCCCCCTTTTCGACCTCCTCCCGGGTGGGATCCCTGATGGTGATCTCATGGTCCGGACCCACGATGCTGTTCAGGATACCCTTTAGATGGGAGACCCTGCTCTTCTCCACCCAGCCC
>CBDVER010000050.1:0-8560 GCA_965373055.1 uncultured Thermoplasmata archaeon | reverse complement strand
ATTTTACATAAATTTCTCTATTTTTTTGAGAATGGTAATCGTTGGGTATGGTTAGTTTGAAATCACCATTAGTTTTTTCCTTGATCAATTCACTATTTTTTAACATTTTTTCAATTGTATTATAAATTGAACCATCAGAATATGGTAGTTTTTTTATCACTTCATTAATTGTAGAGGGACGAATCGATACCAATCCGAATATCGCAGCTTTTATATTCATATCAAACGGAATAAGGACATTGAAACCTATATATAGATTTCCACATATCACTTCCGTTTACATCTAATCAGCACTGGCCTCACTATTTTCCTCTTAATCCTCTTTCTCCTGTTCATTTTACTCATCTTTTTTTAAAAAAGGGCATTTATTCTAAGATCCTTGCGATTATCAGCCATTATGATATAAATTATTTGAGTTCTGAACTATTTGTAGTTTGGAACGATATTCTTCCACCTAATTAGAAATCTACCTCTTTTTAGAATTTTCAATCGTATTCAACCTCAACCATATTCGTGCGATTATCAAGTAATGAGACGGGGTTACCTCATCTCCCTCCATCAGGATAATCTCTCTCAGTTCGGACCCTTAAGGCATATCTTCTATTGCATATCTTTTAATGGGCCTCAGATCGATCATCTTGACTATATTTTTCCCTCCTGCACATTCTCAGCGCAGAAAAAATTATAGTGGAAACTGAATAAAACTTGGGAACGGAAACAGGTAATGGATACCAGGTCCATTGTGATCACGGCGGACTCTATCAATATATATCCGCTCGCTGTTAATTCAACGTGGAGCAGCAGACGAGAGCCTACATCTGGGCAATTGCGGCCGTTCTGATATGGTCCACGGTCGCATCCGCATTCAAGCTCACACTTGCCTATCTCCAGCCCATTCAGCTTCTGCTGCTCTCCACAATGGTATCATCCGTGGCAATGCTGGCCGTCATCGCATTCCAGGGGAAGCTGAACCAACTTCACAAGCTGGGTCACGACCCCAGGAGGATGATGAAATATGCGCTTCTAGGGCTCCTGAACCCCTTCATCTACTACGTGGTGCTGTTCGAAGCATATTCAAGGCTCCCCGCCCAGGAGGCCCAACCGCTCAACTACACCTGGCCGATCGCCCTCACCATCCTCTCCATCGTTTTTCTGAAACAGAAGGTGACGTCAAGGTCCATCCTGGGGATCCTCCTGGGTTTCGTGGGAGTGGTGGTCATCACAACGCACGGAAGCCTCTCCTTGCCGGATAAGGGCTCCATTATCGGCATAGCGCTGGGCCTTTTGAGCGCCCTTATCTGGGCCTCATTCTGGACACTCAACCTCAGGGACAAACAGGACGATGTGATCCGTCTCTTCACGGCCTTCACGTTCTCGCTGCCAGCCATATTTCTGGCCGCCGCCCTCACAGCCGGAGTGAATTACAGCTCTCCGGAAGGGATCTCCGGAGCGATCTACATCGGCCTGTTCGAGATGGGGTTCGCATTCCTTATCTGGAACAGGGCTCTGAAACTCTCAAGGACAACGGCGAGCGTTTCAAGCCTTATCTACCTCGTACCTTTCCTCTCCTTGATCCCCATCTACCTTCTCGTCGGGGAGGGGATCCGAACAACAACGTTTCTGGGCCTGGCCCTGATCGTCTCGGGGATCATCCTCGGCCGCTATCGGACGTAGAACAGCTGTTGTAATCCCTGCAGTCATCGTGCTCGCCACACGGCTCCACGTGGATCGTTATGAAGGTCTCCTCCCCATACTCCCGCCGAAGCAGGTCCTCCACCTGGGAGGCGATATCGTGGGACTCCACGACAGTCATGTGCCCGCATAGCTGTATGTGCATCTCCATGGCCTTCCTGCTCCCCACCTTCCTCGTCCTGAGCCCGTGGACCCCCTGGATCGAGCTGTTCTCCATTACCATCTCAATGATACTCCTCTTCGTACCTTCATCCAACGACCCCTCCAGCAGCTCGTAGACCGAGTCGCGGATTATCACCGCCCCCACCCTGAATATCAGGAAAGATACCAGGACCGCGGCGATGGGGTCGAGGATGGTCCATACTCCCCCAAGGAGGATGGCACCTCCAACACCTGCGAAGGTCCCAATGGAGGATAGCGCATCCGACCTGTGATGCCAGGCATTGGCGAGGAGGGCGGAGCTGTCGATCCTCTCCGCCTCCTTTTTCGTTACCCTGTATATCCACTCCTTCGACAGAATGGAAACACCTGCGGCGGCGAGCGCTATCCACCCGGGCCTTTCAATGGAACCACCCTCCAGGATATCATTGATCTTCAATATTCCAGAATATAGTATGCCGAGGGACACCCCTATCAGCACGAGTCCGATCACCGTGGTTATCAACGTCTCGATCTTTCCGTGTCCGAACTGGTGATCCTCATCCACGGGCTTCTTCACCATGTGGAAGCCGAATATCACACCCAGGTCCGTGGCGAAGTCGGAAATTGAATGAACACCATCAGCCAGAAGCGCGGAGCTTCTTCCGAAGATGCCCGCGGCGATCTTCAGGCCGGAGAGCAGGACGTTCAGAACGAAACCGATCCAGGTAACCCTGATAGCCCGTCCCGTCCTTTCCTCCGTCTCCATGCGGTCATCCCTCATCAATGCCTACAATATGCTTTTGATAAATACTTTATCAAATGTTAGCTTAACCTCACCTTTTTAGGGGATTCACATAAAAAGGTTTATACATACAGAATATTGCAATGAACAGCATGAATGGGGAACTTATTATCGAAGCGGTCAAGGAGTGGCCGGAGGATGGGATCGTCGAACTCTACAAGGCGGGGGGATGGTGGAAGGAGGATTACGATCCATCGGGCATACAGCCGATGATCAAGGGGAGCTTTCTCTTTGTTATCGCGAGGGTAGATGATATGACGGTCGGAATGGGAAGGGCGATATCCGACGGTGTGAGCGACGCCTACGTTCAGGATGTGGTGGTCCTACCCGAATACAGGAAAAAGGGGATAGGGGGGAAGATCATCAAGATGCTCGTGGACAAGTGCAGGGAGAAAGGGCTGGTCTGGATCGGCCTGATCGCGGAGGAGGGGTCGGAGGACCTCTACAGGGAGGGGGGATTCGAACCGTTTCCGGGAACCCCAATGCTTTTCAGGATGGGTGATTGAGATGCTTTCCCTGGATGATTTCAAGGTGCTGGACATCACTGACCTGTCCGCTTTTCGGGACCTCCAAGGGGAGATACCGCACAGCGATTATCTATTCTCGACCATGTTCAGCTGGGGAGGTTACATGGAATACTCCCATGTGGCCGTGGGGGATAACATCGTACTTCTCACCAGATTGGACACTTGGAGCTGTCTCCGGCCCCCGATAGGGCCCTGGAACGATGAGCTGATGGGGGAGGTGATCGACCTGGCCAGGAAACAGGGCCTCTACCTCAGCATGACGTGGCCATCCGCAAAGGAGAGGATCGAGGCATCTTTCCCCGATATCACGTTCGAACCACTGCGGGATTATTACGATTACGTGTACAGGTCCCGGGACCTGGCAGACCTGCCGGGAAAACCTTACCTCAAGGTCAGGAACCAGATAAACAAGTTCAGAAGGAACTACATATACGAGGTGGAGAAGGTGGACCATTCCAATTTCAAAGAGGTCCACGACCTGATCGAGGAGTGGTGCAGGATGAAGGGTTGCGAGGGGGACCCCTCGCTCAAGGGTGAGAAGAATGCCGTGCAGATCTCCATTGACAACATGTTCGACCTGAACCTGTCCGGGATCGCCCTGAGGATCAACGACAAGCTGGAGGCCGTGTCGATATTCGAGGAGATGAACAGGGATATGGCCGTGATCCACTTCGAGAAGGCGATGCCCAGGTACGAGGGGATCTATCAGGCCATAAACAATGAGACGGCGAGGGAGCTGGTGGATAGGGACACGTATATCAACCGCGAATCCGACATGGGCGTCCCCGGCCTTCGCTTCGCCAAGGAGAAGTACCGCCCCCACCACATGCTTGAGGTCCATTTCGCCAAGTTATGATCGGTTCTGTAGAAGTTTCAAGAACCTCTTTTTCATGGAGAAATCCACATCCTCCTTCACCGCTCCAAGGCCTGACCTTATCAGATGGGAGTTGATGAAGATCCTGTTCTTGAGATATACGTAGAGATCGTCATGTCCCTCCTCGGACCTCAGGTAGACCTGCCTGTTCCTCACCAGGTCATGCAGGTAGCGTTTCGCACCCTCTTGATCTACTATCTCCACCCCGAGGAAGCCGATCACCCTCCCGTCCGAAAGCGTGATCGTATCCGTCCCCGTATCAACCACCTTCAGCAGGAGTTTGCGATCCTTTGCAATGTCCTCCATCTGGGGCTGTGCGTCCGTGATCCTCGGCGTATAGCCGACGGTGGGGATCTCGCCTGCTTTCGTCCGGATAAGCTCTATATCATCCATTAGGTCTCCCAGCTTCTCCTCCACGATCGGCAGGAAATCGTCGTTGATCTCGAACCCAACAGGCACCCTCCCCTCCTCCAAGGATGCCAACGCGGTGCTGCCGCTTCCCATGAAGGGGTCCAGCACCTGTTCGTTCCTGAACGAGAACATCTTTATCAGCCTGCGCGGCAGCTCTAACGGGAACATCGCCTCGTGGCCGATCTGCCGGGTTCCCTTGAAGTTCCAGTGGCCCGAGTGGTAGAGCTTCCACTCCTCCTTTGAAAGGGCCGAACCCTCTTTCCTCTCCTTATCGATCCTTACCGTCTTTCCCGGCCTCTTGAACAGGAGGATATATTCGTAATCTATCTCGATGATACCGTTGGGGGGGTATGGATATGACCCCATAATCGTGGCGCCGCCGGAGGTGTTCATCGTCGTCCTCTTCTGCCAGATGATGGACCCCATGGAATCGAACCCGACATCCTCGCACTGTGAGATGATCTCGGCGTGGAGGGGAATGACCTTGTAGCGGCCGTACACGGAGGATCTGGCGAACTGGTCCCCGATGTTGATGCAGAGCCTCCTTCCCGGTGAGAGGGCCCTGAAGCACTCCATCCAGACACGGTAGAGGTCCCTCAGGTAGTCGTGAAGGGAGTGCCCATATCCTATCTGATCGGATACACCGTAATCCTTGATGTGCCAGTACGGCGGCGAGGTCACGATCAGATCGATCTCACCATCTTCGAGGAGAGACATGTCCCTGCTGTCACCTATGAATAATCGTCCCCTTTTCATCACCTCTTGACCCCGCTCTGCGCTAATCAACCTTTCTATGAGATGATAGAACCATTTTTCTACCATCAGGGTAATTGTCCCGTTGAGATAGGGGGACAGATATAACATGGATCAGAATACAGGCGAGGATTTCTTCTATCCGTACAAGAGGGTATGGAAGGCCCTGAAGGCGAACCAGGCAGGTTTCATCAATCTGGGGCTGGTCTCTCTGATTCTCAGATTGATCATCTATGCAGTTTCAATGGCAATAATGATGCCGTTCATTTTCATCTTCATTATTTTCTACATGATCATGGTAATGATGATGATGGGATCGACCATGATATCGATGTTTGACGTCTTGGATGGGGGCCTCTACTTCACAATTTTCCTGTTGGTGCTCTGTATTGTCGCCCTCATCCTGTTCATATTGTACCTTGCCCTGATGGTCCTCATCCAGACGATGTACAACAGCGAGTCGATCTTCATCGCCGAGAAGTTGAAAAGGGTCCGAAAGGGAGGGAATATTGAGATCGAGCCCTCCCTCAAGGAGATCAGGTCCAGATGGAAGGATATCGTGAAAAAAGGATTTGTCCTGACCCTGCTTTACATGGGATGTATGATCGTCCTTTTCATCATCATCTCACCGATCATGTTCGTGCCGTATATCGGCTCCATCTTCCTCTATGCCATCATCTTCCTCATCTCCCCTCTGCTATCCTATGTCCTTGATATATCCATACTGGGGATCATCAGGGGGGATAAGGTTCTCGATTCATTCACCAATGGTGTAAAGGGGATCTTCGGGAACAACAAGGGTCTGGGCTATTACTATCTCCTGTACCTGGGTTTGATGATAGCATCCTCGATCGTCTTCCCGCTGGCGTTGATAGTTGGCATCATCCTTCCCATCATCACCAAGATGTTGATACTGGAGAACCCGGAGATCTATGAATATTGAGATCACCTGGACGTTCTCATGTAGTTCTCGAACGAGCGGTCCCAGGTGGCCTCGGCCTCTTTGGTGAAATAGCATCCGGGCAGCTCCCCCAGCTCCCTATGGAAGGCCACGCACTCACAGCACTTGCCCTTCCTGGAACATGGGTACGTGCAGGGACATGATGCCCTGTTCGCCTCGATATTGCACTCCATGCATATCGGAACGTCCACCCCATAGTTAATTATGAGGTCTCCTCTTATCTCTGACCGATCACCATGGATGCCATCATGAGAAGGAGAAGTATCAGGAAGTATACCGACGAGAGGGTGGCCGACGAACAGGTGGACAGGCTGTTGAAGGCGGCCATGAACGCGCCCTCTGCCAGGGACCTCAGACCCTGGCACTTCATCGTGATGAGGGAGAGGGAGAAGATGGACCGTGTTCCCTCCTTTCACGCCTATTCACATATGATGAAGGAGGCGACGGTGGCGGTCCTTATCTGCGGGGACATGAAGGTTCAGGATAAGATCGGATATCTCTCTGCGGACCTGGGAGCTGCCACGCAGAACCTGCTTCTTGAGGCTACGGAGATGGGCCTGGGAACCGTCTGGCTGGGCATCTATCCCAGGGAGGAAAGGATGGGGCCCATACGTGAGCTCCTGAGCATACCGGACCATATACTCCCATTTTCACTGGTACCCATCGGTTACCCGGCGGAGGAGAAGCCGATACGGGATAAGTTCGACCCGAAGAGAGTTCACAGGGACGGATGGTGAGAGGCCTTGGGGCACACATCTTCTGTGACTTACCTCATTGCCGGGGCAATGCTCACGCTTATGATCGGTGCGGCCTTCTATTTTCTTATGGGAGATCTCTACATCTCCTGGTTGATAGGGGCCAACATCACGACCTTCTTCCTCTTCGCCACAGATAAGTTCAAGGCGAAACGGAGGGGCAGTAGAGTGCCGGAATGGATACTACTATTCTTTCCGTTTATCGGGGGATTCCTGGGCGGTTGGCTCGGGATGCTTCTCATACATCACAAGACGAAGCATATCCCATTCTACATCGTCATGTCGATTTCCACTGGAATACACATCTCGCTGCTCTTCAATATCTACCTCTAAACTAAAAGGCTGCCTTTATCCCAAGTTCTTTATAATCCCTGAACCAATATGATTCGGGATTGTAATGTCAAATACCATCAGGATCCTCTCCCTGGATGGAGGGGGCATAAGGGGAATCATTCCCACCCTGGTCCTGTCGGAGATCGAGGAGAGGACCGGAAGGAGAATTGCGGACTGTTTTGATCTGATAGCAGGTACATCCACAGGAGGTATCATCGCCATAGGCCTGACCATCCCGGGAGAGGACGGTAAGGCGATGTACTCGGCCAGGGACATGGTGAACCTCTTCGAGAACGAGGGGAAAAAGATCTTCCACCGTTCCGTGTGGAGGACACTCGAATCGGGATGGAACCTGCTGGATGAGAAATACGATGCCAAGGGGATGGAGGGGGTCCTCGAAACGTATTTCGGCGACTCCAGATTGAAGGACGCACTTACCAATCTGCTGATAACGAGCTACGAGATCGAGGCGAGAACCCCATGGTTCTTCAGGAGCTACAAGGCCAGGGCAAGCAGGGATTATGACTTCCCCATGGCGAAGGTGGCAAGAGCCGCTTCGGCTGCACCGACCTACTTCGAACCCCTCAAACTGAATACCGAGAACGAGCTGGACTACTATTCCCTCATCGATGGTGGGGTATATGCAAACAACCCCGGGATGTGCGGATACGTAGAGGCAAGAAGCCTATTTCCGGATGCCAGCGATTTCATGGTGGTCTCCCTGGGAACAGGTGAGATGACAAGAAGGATCCCTTACAAAAAAGCGAAGGATTGGGGCCTGGCCCAGTGGGCCCATCCCATACTCAATATAATGTTCGACGGGATGAGCGATACGGTGGATTATCAGCTCAGGCAGCTCCTCAGACCACATGATGGGAACAGAAGATATTTCAGATTCCAGACCAGGCTGGATTCTGGCAATGACGACCTTGATGATGCCTCCGAAAAGAACATCCGGGACCTGAAACTGGAGTCCATGGAAATGCTGGAAAAACGCCATAATGACCTCCTTCAGCTATGTGATATTCTCTCAAAGGGATGACACGCTTTGTGTCCGGGCCAACATAGGGTATGATCGAATGGGAGATCCAAAAAATATAAAAGATAGGAAAAAGAACCTACCAATCTGTAATATAAATAAAGCCTCCTATTACATTTCGCACTTACTCGGGGGTACAGTATGAACACCAGGGCCATCGCCGCGATCACTATAGGCATGCTTTTGATCCTCATACCTACGGGAGGAACCAGTGAGACCACACCCACAAGGGAGGTCAAGGAGTGGATCGAGCTTACTTCGGGTAACTACTC
>CBDVER010000049.1:0-8596 GCA_965373055.1 uncultured Thermoplasmata archaeon | reverse complement strand
ATCGTCACCTGGTGGCTTATATTTGGCCACGCCAAGGGTCAAGTTGAACCAGTCAACACCTCCGCACCAGTCCACCGCTTCAATGCTGATGGGGTACTCCCCAACAACGGTGTATTTGTGGAAGATCCTGTAGCTGGCAGTATGGTAGAGCAAGTAGGTTTCCGCCGAGCCGTCTCCCCAGTTCACGGTCACCTCCACGGTGTCCTCCGGATCGTCAACGGCCAACTGGAGGTTTATCCTGACAGTGCCGTTTACGTTCAGCGCCCAGTTGGACTCGGGGCTGACAAGCGTGACAATGGGCTTTACGTTGGGGATGGAGAGCTCCTTGGATATGGTGAAGAACTCATCGGCCCCTCCAACCCAGTAATAGGTAAGGGTCACCCTGTACAAGCCCGTGTTGGAGAGCATGGTGAAATGAACCGCTCCGACCTCATTCACAAGCGTGATGTTCTCCATCTCGGCATCGAACTCCATGAAACCTCCAAAGTGCCTTTCCACCAGAAATGTCGGTTTCATCTTCCCCTCCACCTCCGCCCATGGTTTGAACTGTACCTTGAGCAGCCGAGAATCAAGGGCCAATGACAGGGCCTGTTCGTAAGGGCCCGTGCTGGCGGTGGAGGTGGTCAACGTGTTCATTGAGATGTTGCCGAACTGCTCCGCTTCCACGTGGAATGTCACCTCCACCTCCGTGTCGGGAAGGAACCAGCCCACCCTGCCGCTCCTGTTGCCCGGGCCGAATCTGACCAGAAAAGGTCCCTTCTCCGACCGCTCTCCCTGCCCTTCCAGGGCTCGAGCATGTAGCCAGTAGGCGGTTAACCCGCCAGCCTTCCACTCCTTCCACGCGATCGTGATCGCGGAAAGCCCCCTCCTATCGACCCTGGAGGATAGGTTGACGGGGACCTTGGGATATATTATCAGGTTCCAATCCGTGCTCCTCGTGACGTTCCCATCGTAGACCTCCAGGGTGATCGGATATTCGCCGGGCTGGGTGAAGTTGATGGTGATGGTCGAGGCCGTGAGATTCCCCCAGATCGGAACGATCCATCTGAAGTACAATGCGTCCCCATCCGGATCGGTGGACCCCTCCGCAGAGAGGGTCACCAGATCCTCTGACCTCGCCCAGGTCCTTCCCCCTATGTGGGGGATAGGATCCTGGGTCCGATCGAGGATATCGATGTCGAACGAGAGGTCCGCGGTCGAGTTGAACCCCACTGCTGACAGCTCGATCGCGCTCAGGCCGGACGGTGAGATGTTCTCAACATCGATCACCACCTCCACATCGGATGAGCTGTAGGGGAGCATAAGCACAGGGGCCCCGGGCCCCTCAATTACAACCCCATCCGTGGAGCAGGAACCGGATATGGTAAAGGTGTCCTGTCGGTTCCCCGTATTGGACAGGATAAGGCTCACCGAATGGGACGAATCCCTCCTCTGATCGGGGTGAGGAGATGAGAGCGAAAGCGACGATCCGTGTATCTCCGGTATGGGCACGATCGTGCCATCGAGCCTGTTGTCCTCCTCATCCGCCTCTACCACCACCTCTTCCCTGTCCGCAATTATCGTGAGGTTGGTCGTCGATGTCCCCATCTCCATCAGCGCGAAGGTTATGTTCTTGGTCTGACCCGGCAGTAGCGACATGACCTTGGTGTCATTCTGTCCATCGGACAGCCTCAAAGAGACGATGAACTCGGTTGCCGCTTTCTGACCGACGTTCTGGACCGTTGCAGTGACCGCTATTATGTCACCGGAGATCGGGGATATCGGCTCCACGGTCCAGTTGACAACGCTCAGGTCAGCGGACATCTCGAGGAACTGCTCATAGGCGGTATTGTATATCGACATGAACGCGGCGGTCAGGTTCTCCGCCCCGGCGATGAGGTTCTCCAGCGTTAGCTCCCAGAGCGTCTGGTTGAAGCCTGTTGTATTCCTGTAAATGGTCCCGTGGTCCCAGTTGTACTTGAACAGCTCCAGCATCCGCTTGTAGTTGCTTCCGACCGTTATATCGGAGGCGTCGGCATCGATCATCACCTCGGTGCTGCCGTCCCTGCTGTTGACCCACCTGGCGTGATCTGCGGTCAACTGGTCGATCCGGTCCCCCCCCCTCGGATCTGGGATGTGGAACCTCTGGTTCTCGAAGTCCTCGATGAGCGAGTTCATCGCCTCGTCCTTCCACACGTGGGATTCGTAGTACCTGTAGTAGAAATCGTCATCGGGGTCGTGCGCCGGATGGGTTGCCCTGTCGAGGATGGAGTAATCGGTATGTCCGAACTGGGACATATCTCCAATGAAGTGTGAGAGTATTCCCGCATTGTAGGCTGCCTTGTGCTGGTATGGAGACCCTTCCGGGCTTCCCTCAAGAAGCCAGGCCGTCAGGTTCTCCATGGTCCTGTTCGCCATCTTCTGCGCCTCGATCGGGGCCGTTGTCTTCTGGTCCCAGGGCTTGCCGTGGTTGATGAAGTAATCCTCCCCATCCCAATCGTCCAGGACATCGTCGGTATAGGCCAGGAAATTGTCCTCGGGGCCGGGGATCTTCCTCCTGGATTCGAAGGAATCGGGATTTGAATCCGATCCGTTCGGGAGATACCAGTAGGTGAGGAACGTCGAATTCCCTGGCTCCAGCTCCTCGAAGAGCAGAAGCGCCATCTCGGCTATGATATCATGTATTCCGTAATGTGGATGGGCCACGCTCAGGTCATTGCCATCCGTCCAACGTGAGGCGTTGCCGCCTACATCATTTACGGCCATGGGGCTGAAGAGAAGTGAGATCAGCGCGAACACGGCCAGCAGGGTCTTCAATGGGAGTGCTGTCACCTTGATACCTCCGAAGTACCCATAGCACGGTTACGTTTTAAAACATTATGCTGGCGAGAGCAAAGGGCGCCCACCTACCAATATGGTGAAAATATATCTATATCTAATACGTGGCCCTGGCCATGGAAGGCCTTATCTACCTCTCCGGCGAGGACCATGCATTGGCCCTGGGAGAGCTGAAAGGGGCCATCAAGGCCATGGAGCTGGGACATGGGGTCCTCAATTCCAGGGGGCCTCTGGTGATACTCGATGACGTCCCCCCCATCGGCCTCGCCGGCAGGATGGGGCACTGCAGGTTCTCGGGATCCCTGGAATTGACCGCAGAGGTCGATCACGGATCCATCAAAATGGGATTGGACCTCCTTCTTGGGGAGATATCGAAGGAGGAGCCGATAACCCTTGTCGTCAAGGGTGTGGACCCGGCCAGAAAGGAGGAGAGGAGGGCGCTCTCCAGGGTCCTGGACAGATATCTCAGGGGCCTTGGATTCAAGGTTAAATTCAGGGGCGGTGGGCGGAGATTGGCGGTCTGTCTGGACGAGATCGCATATATCGGCTGGGTGATCGAGGAGACGGACAGGCGGGCGTCCAGGGAGAGGAGGATACGAAACCTCCCCTTCGAGAGGCCGGTGGTAATGGACCCTTCGCTCTCCCGGGCGATGGTCAATCTCTCCGGACTTTCCCCCGGAAGCAGGGTACTGGACCCCTTCATGGGGCCGGGAGGCCTGATGATCGAGGCTGGGCTTGTCGGGCTTGAATGCACGGGGGTCGAGATCGATGAGGAGATGGCCGCGGGGGCCCTGAAGAATATCGAGCACATGGGCCTATCGGAAAGTGCGGACGTCCACGTGGGCGATTCAAGATACCTGACCTCCATGAAGTGGTTCCTTGACAGGGCCCCCTTCGATGGGATCATAACGGACCCACCCTTTGGAAGGTCTGCGAGGATCGAGGGAGAGTCGGCCGATGGGCTCCTGGTCGAGGTCATATCCGCGACCCTGCCGCACCTGAGGGATGGGGCGCCAGTGGTCCTGGACGTGGTCGATGTTGATGTTCTTGACCGATTGGAGGGGCTGGAGGTCGTAGAGAGCTATCCGGTCTACGTTCACAGGTCGATGACAAGACACCTGACACTGCTTAGAAAGGTGTGAATCGGGCTGTTTTTCACCACATTGCCCTATTGCCTAGGCGGGGGGCTTTTGAGGAGCCTCGGGGGGCTTTGGCGGAACCTGGGAAGGGGCTTGAGGCGCTGCCGGAGGTGCAGGAGGCGGGACCGGGGGCCTTGGCTGAGCCTGGGGAGGAGCCGCCGGTGGGGCCGGAGGTCTGGCTGCCGGCTGCTGCGGCGTGGGCGGCCTGGGAACAGGCTGTGCAGGTGCGGCCCGAGGAACTGGTGGCCTCATGGGCTGCTGCCCCGGGACCGGGGGCCTCATCTGGGGCGCGGCGGGCCTCGCCTGGGCGGGCATCATCGGCCCTGGCCGGGCGACGGGCGCGGGAGGTGCCATCGGGGGCCTCTGGGCCTGTGGAACCGGCATGGGCTGGGCGGGCGCCATCGGCCCTGGCCGGGCAACGGGCGCGGGAGGTGCCATTGGGGGTGCCACGGCCGCGGGGGCCGGGGGCAGCTCGGGCCTGTCCGTGGGCGTGGGGGGAAGGGCATTCTTGTCGTCCGCCCCGGGAAGCTCCTCCTTCTCCTCGTCCATCAGCTTCTCCCTGACGGCCCATGGCCTGTACTCGCCCGACTCATCATATCCGGTGTCTATCGCGGATATCTCTATCTGGTTGAACCGATAGAGGAACACGAATACGAGCAGGCAGAAGATGAGCAGTGCGATGATGGGCAGCAGGACATCCACAAGGTCTATTGGTGGAGGGTCCTCCTCCTGAATCGGGGGACGCTCTATATCGAACGTCACGGGCTTTGCGTCAGTGGAGTGCTCACTGAGCGGAAGCTCGCCCTCGAGCTTGATCGTCATGGCGTGCTTCCCATACGTTGAGGCGGTCCACGCCAGATAGATGGTGGTCTGATTGTTCTTCTGAAGGTAGGTGATGTTGGCCCTGTCGAACTCGAAGGGTCCGTCGTAGAGCACGACATACAGCTCGGGGAACAATGTGGGGTCAAGATCCACGCTTCCGTAGTTGGATATATCCACCTGGAACGAGTACCTCAGGTCCTTCTCGCCCGGGACAAAACCTCCCTCCTCCACCTCCACGTTGTTTATCCTGACCGCCTCGATATCGAAAAGGAGCTCGTAGAATTCAAGCTCCAGCTCGTAGACGACCTCCTTTGTGACGTCGCCAAACTCACGGGACCTCGTGGATATCCCCCTCAGCTCTACCTCGTACTTGCCCACCTCCATTGGGGCCATCCTCTCCAGGTCAAGGCTGAGGAAGACGGGTGTGGCGGACTGGAAGTCGATATTGACGTTGCTGTTCTGGAGCCTCAGGGCAGATTGATACTGGTTGTCCACCCATTCCAGTTTTATCTCATCCTGTATGTTCCCGAGGTTGATGACATCCAGGCGGATCGTCTTGGTCTGCATGTCGTCTATCGAAAACCTCAGATCCTCCATTCCCTCCGACAGTTTGATGTCGAAATCATAGTAGGGATTGACCTTGACTATCAGGTCCATGGAGATCAGGGTGTTCTCGTCCTTTGTCTCGTTCTGCGAATAGGCCCACACCTTTATTGTATAGCCATCGTAGAGGCCGTCCTGATCCGGTCGGCTCGTATCCGGATACGTGTCCGCGGCGGCGTCCTGGGGTATGGTCACCCACATCCGGACAGGATAGGTATCGTTGGGGGCGACCTTCACCTGATCCCGCTCCAGCTCAGCCCAGTCGCTGTCCACGCTCAGGTTGAACGTATCCAGCCAGCTGCCCCTGTTCTTCACCCCCAGGAGGAACTCTATCTGACCGCCTATGAAGCCCACCTTCACGAACTCCGAGGCGGTTAGCCCCACCTTGTGCCTCTCCTCCACCTTGAAATTGTATTTTACCGAATCCAGTTCCCGGGTGTTGGGGGCACCGTAGGCGAGGAGCTGGATGAAATAGGATTTCGCCGTCGTGGTCTCGGGGATGAAGACGGTAAGGGGCAGGTTCACCGTCGTCTTGGGGCCGATCCCGCTTCCCCTCCGGAGGTTCGTCTGATCGATGTACACGGACCATCCCATGGGTTTGTATCCCACCTTCAGATATTGATCGGGGTCCTTGTTGTTCCCCATGTTTGTGAAATTGAAATAGATCTTGTACTCCCTCCCCGGAGCCACCTGGAACGGGGCATTCCCCTTATCCTCGATCCTTCCCGCATATCTTGTAGCTGCGAGCACCTGACACGCAAGCCCGTCACCCAGATCTCTTATCGGGTGAACCCCCGATCTCGCCCGGAGGAACAGGTTCACGTTGTAATAATGGATCGCATCCGGGGGGACCCGGACCTTGATATATACCACCATGGTCTCGCCGGGTTCGATGGGTTCGGTCATGGCGGGCCATGCCTTGGCAGACCACCCATTGGAGATATCGGTCAGGTCCAAAGGTGCCTCGAGGTGAAATTGATTCTCATAATTTCCAGTATTGGTGAGGTCGAATTTAACCTCATATTCCCTGTTCTCCATCGGTTCAAAATAATATTGATATGACTGGGGCTCTATCCACACATTCGGGTTGGGGCGAACGCTGAAGCGGAAATTGTGCCTGTGATCGGGGTCGTTCTGATAGCCTCCGTTGGTCGCCCCGTCCGGGTAGAACAGCGAATATGTCTCCACTTCGATCATGTAGTCGAATGCGGCTTCTGAATCGTGTTGGGAGAGCGTGTTCCTGGGCGATATGAAGAGGGCGAGCTCCAGCTCCAGGAAGTCATTGGGATAGACGTCAAATCCCTCCTCGCTGAACCCCTCGGGCTTCCACCCCTCGGGGACGCTCAGGTATCTGATGCCGATACTGTCTATGTTGTTCCCGAAGTTGTGCAGCCTGAAGGGAATGTTGATATATTGGCCAATGGTCACAAAATGGATGGGGCCATTGATTATGTCCTTCCCGCCTTCCTCCTGATCTCCCTCGAGGATCCCGGGGGCAAACTCCGGGTCGGATACCCTGATCCCCGAGCCGGTCCTGTAGTTGTCCGATTTGTCATCGTCATCCACGGTTATCGTCGCAGATACCCTGAACTGGTTGTTGGACCAGGTATCCCAACCTTCCGGTTTCTTGAGGGGGACCTCCCAGTAGAAGCGTACCGAGAGGGGCACGGATGCTGTTCCGCCCTGTCCGGCCGTGTATCTCAGGTGGGACATCGATGTGATGGTCTGATATTGGGATGTGACATTGTCCTCCCCATCGTCGATTATGAGTACTACGGTGAATGAGTTCTCCTTGGTGATCGAGGTCTCGCTCAGTAAGGGCCTATATCCGTGGACCAGGTTCACGTCGATCCCCAGTACCTGCCCCGGATAGATGTTGTTCGAGGCGGAGGTCTGCACCTTTTCAATATTCTCGATCTCGATGTCAAGCCATCCCCTGGTGGGGGATCTGACCTCCTCTGTGGGTACGGCATCCCCTCCTGTCGCGGATTGGCCCAGCAGGGACACGGGCAACAGCATCAGCATTGCCAGAAGGATAGTTAAAGCGAGTTTTCTCGTTCCCTTCATATTTCCATTGCTCGCCAAGTTTATTCACCCCTTTTTTTTCTTTCGGACATCATCGATACCTGATATGGGAGAGATCCCCATATCACCATGCAGGAGCCCACAGGGCTCAACCCCCGACCCGGATGTCGTTGAAACCCGAGGGAGGCAAACCAGCATGCGACGCGTTATGGCTTAATGGGGCTAGGATATTTATGCTTATTGATTTCGCTTTTCATTCCATCCCGCGTTGAGCCTTGCATCGCCAAAACTCAAAGGGCCGGTTGGCACAGGTGTATCAATGGAATATAGGTGGCGTTCCGATATATATATTTTACGGATCCACGGTGGAGGGCCAGGCGCGCTGGGATACTGCCTCGGTGCGCCTGGTAAGCTCCGGTCTGACCAAAGCGCCTGACAAAGCGTCCGGATGCGGTCACTTTACCTCTTCTTCGATCCCCTTCGAGGGCTCCTCCCCGGGGGCTTCGGCGGTCTCCTCTGTCACTTCCTTTGGGGGCCCCTCCTTGGGGTCTTCAACCTTCTCTTCATCATTGGACGCTTCCGGCTCCTCACCCGGTTCGGCGGGCAGGGGTACCAGATCCGCGGAGAGTACCTCGGAGGCATCGTCGCCGGAGGGCATCTCCAGGACCTCGAGCCTCCTGACATCGACCCTCTTCAGCGGATAGATGATCTTGCACTCCCTCTGGATGACGTTCCCGAGGGACTTGGTCCTGTCCGAGGTGAGGATCAGGGAGATTATCTCGGAGAACGTGTGCTCCTCGCCCATCTTCTTGACCAGGTCGTCCATCCTCTTCCTGATCTGATACTGGACGGAGCTCTGGATCCTCTTGTCGGAGATCGCCATCGGCTTTATCCTGATCCTGTATCCGTCCTTTGAGACGGTGTCAAAGACACCCTCCATCTTCGTCCTCTTCCTCCTGGTCTGCCTTCGTATGAAGTCAGACGTGAGGTCGTGCCCTATGAATCGAGTGTAGGCCTCGGACGTCGAGTGGTCCACGATCTTGAACCTGAGCTTGATATGCATGTACTTGTAGTCCCCTATAAGGTCGGCGAGGGTGACCTCTATGGTCCTCCCCAGCAGTTTCTCCGGTTCATCGGCGAGGGTCTCCCCTATCTTCTCCCTGTTGAACATCATCGGGGCTATGACCGAG
>CBDVER010000048.1:0-8601 GCA_965373055.1 uncultured Thermoplasmata archaeon | reverse complement strand
CCGACTTGTTTACTTGCTGATCGTCTCTATTAATTCGCGCAAGTAAACAAGACCTAAAGGTTCGAACCCCTGCGTCGCCGACAACTACCTATCTACCATTGCAAAGCACTGGTAGTATGGTGTCGGGGACGGGGTTCGAACCCGCGACCTCCGGATATCTCCGGTACCTGGGAGCAAACAATTGATTTGCCCCAAAAGGGCCCCTATGAGTCCGGCGCTCCACCAGGCTGAGCCACACCGACGAAAAGCAAGGAAACGACTCAGGCGAGGCAGATTATCATTCCCTTTTACTTAAAGGTTTTCTGATGCCCACCCTACGAAACAATAACAATAATATCAAAAAATATCAATGGCATTGACAATTTAACCCATAAAAGTGTCAATGGCATTGACAATTTATTTAACCTTGGTCTTCCATTCATTACCATGGACTCAAGGGCCCTGGAGGAAATGATCAAAGAACAGAAGAAACAGTTCATGGAGACCGATGAGGATATAATTGAACGAGAGGTCCTTGGAACAATAGGCGACCTGAAACCATCTCCCCATATAATCATAATAAGCGGATTGAGAAGATCGGGGAAATCCACTCTTTTGAAATTGATCAGGGAACGTTACTACCCGGATGAACCGGTTTACTACTTCAACTTCGAGGATGAACGTTTGCTCTCGTTCGGACACAACGATTTCCAACTCCTTCTGGAGACCATGATCAAGCTATCAGGCAAATCCAAGACCATGTTCCTTGATGAGATACAGAACATCAGAGGCTGGGAGATATTCGTAAGGAGAATGCACGATGCGGGAATGAAGATATACCTCACAGGGTCCAATTCATCGATGTTGAGCAGAGAGCTTGGGACCAGGCTCACTGGAAGGTACATACCAATTGAGCTGTTTCCTTTCTCATTTGGCGAATACCTGAAGATAAAAAAGATAGAACATGATAACCTCCTTGACATCGAAACAAGAGCGGAAGTGAAAAAGGGTTTCGAACAATACATGATCGACGGTGGAATTCCGGAATACGTGAGGTTTGAAAGGAAGGAGTTCCTCAGATCACTTATGGACACGGTCCTCTATCGGGATATAATCACCAGATACAACATAACACAGGAGACGGCTTTCAGGGAGATGGTGCTCTACCTCTTCTCAAACTACGGCACTGAGCTCAATACGACCAGGTTAAAAAGGGACCTTGGCCTTGGAAGCGAGAATACCGTTAAAAAATTCGTATCCTATCTATCCGATGCTTATCTTCTTCACACCATACATAAATATGATCCCTCTGCCAGAAAGCAGATCTATTCAAAAAAGAAGATATACATCTCGGATCCGGGATTTATCGAAACAACATCATTTCGGTTTTCAAGGAACCTTGGAAAACTGCTTGAAAATATCGTGTTTCTGGAATTGAAAAGAAGAGGCCTTGATATCTATTACCATCGGAACGGGTCAGAATGTGACTTCCTGATACGTGAGGGGCCCTCCATTACCAATGCGATACAGGTGACCGCGGAACTGGAGGATAACAGGGAAAGGGAATATTCAGGACTTCTTGAAGCAATGAGAGCCTTCAAGGTGAAGAGGGGGACGATCATCACAAAGGAGAGAAGAACCACCGAGAACATCGAAGGATATACCATAGAGACCATACCGATATGGGAATGGATACTGGATCATGATCCACGGGAAAAATATGTATAAACATGTCCCCACTACCGAAAGTGTGAAACTCCACGTCGTTATCATAGCCATCCTCGCCTCCCTCCTCACCGTCGGCTGTCTGGAGAACGTGGACGAGATGCTGGACCCCGACCTCACCATAACCGTCGAGGACACCTGGGCCCAGAACGAAACAGATGACGGCATGCTCCCACTATCGGACCACGAGTGGTTCTACATCAACATCAACGTGACCAACAACAACGACGAAGGCCCCCATCCAATCGACGTGAACCAGTTCTTCGCAAAGATAGAGAACGAGTGGATATGGTGCAGGGGCCCCCCCGGTGAAGAAACGATGATAGACCCCGGCGAAACCCTGGAGATGACCATCTATTTCGAGGTGTCCATCGGAGAGAGGCCCACTGAACTCGAATACAGGAGAACGGTCTCCGATCCGATCTCCTGCCCCCTATAAGCTTAACGGAACCGGGGAGGGGCCCTTCTTCGATCTTGATCCACCTCACGCCTTGCGGGAGGTCCACGGGGCCTGCCTCTATCGAAACCCCCTTGCCTTCTTTCAGGGCCCCTTCTCTCATATCCTCCGGGGGACCTATCCCCCATACGGGACCTACCACCCCGCCCACCCATCTCGGGGCCCCTGCCTCGGGCCATCCTGCCATCGCTGAAGCCCTGCCTCCTGGCACCACCACGCTCTTCCCTGATGTTGTACCGCCTCGCTCCCCCAACCCCCTGAAGGGACTCCTCTCCGGTGGATTCCCCGCCGGCAGAGCGGTATCGGTAGAACACGAACAACACAACGACGAGGGCGATCATCATCACGATGATAAAGGCCAAGATCATCAGGGACCCCTCCTCCTCCTCACTCTCCACGAACGACACCTCCCCCACCGACCCCTGGAACAGGATCGTCCCCAGTTTCGAGACCTCCAGCCCCACCTCCTCATCCACAACACCCTTCTCGATGCTGAAATTGATCTCGATGGGTTCCCCCCTGATCAGATCGTGTGAGGTCGAATATCTGGTCGACCCCATGAGGAATAGCTTGACATCGACGTCAGGGACCATCTGGGGGCCCGTGAAATTCAGCATCACAACGTACATGTTCTCCTCATACATATCCAGCATATCGGCAGTGATATCCCCCTGGATGGAGCCGATGTTCAGGGAATAGTATATCGAGGAGAGGACGTTGCCGTCGCTTTTCGCATCGATCTGCAGGTTGTACCTTCCAACCTCCGCATCGGAATTCACCGTTATCAGCAGGTTCCCGCTCCCGCTGGGCAGTATGGGCGTGTCACAGTTCGCAAATACGCCAACGGGCACGTTCTTCACCTCCAGGTCTATCAGGTCCAGGAATTCGCCTCCCACGACGGATACCCTGGACGAGAGGACCGTCGGTATCTCCTTGTAGGCGAATCCGGAGGAGTAGCTCAGCTGAAGGGATACCTCCTCCACGGCCGGGATCATCAGCAGGTCGAACTCCTCCCTGACCGTGATCCCCGCAACGGTAACGTTGATCCCAACCGTTCG
The DNA here is from genome assembly GCA_965373055.1 of uncultured Thermoplasmata archaeon. Lineage (GTDB taxonomy): Archaea > Thermoplasmatota > Penumbrarchaeia > Penumbrarchaeales > Penumbrarchaeaceae > JAGLEG01. The sequence goes on along the minus strand of CBDVER010000048.1, from coordinate 5,382 downwards.
GGTGACCCTCTCTGTTATCTGTCCGGTGGATATCATCGTTATATCGACCTCCACGGGCTCGTGGCCAATGATCGGGTCGGAGGATACCTGGAACGTAATTCCATCCACGTCATCCAGCTCCACGAGCACGGGACCACTGACGAAACCCTTCGGTATCACCTCGAAGGAGGCGTGCTCCGTTCCTCCCGATACTATCCGGACCTCCCCGAACTCAACGTTGAGCTCAACGTCGTCATACTCGAAATACAGCATCTCCACCCATCCCTGGAATGAGACGATCAGCACCTCATTTCCGGGCCTTCCCGGTACGAGGTCCCCTGTCTCAACCCCGGCGATCTCCAGCCTGACGTCGCTGAACTCCGTTGACCAGGCCAGGTCGGATATCACCTCTCCATCTATATCCACCACCTGATTGACCTTGTTGTAATACCCCGAGATCATGCACTCCTCGCCGTCGTTCAACGGGTTGAACTCGCCTACAGCCATTCCCTCCAGGGGATACGATCCGCCCGTGGTAACGTCATGGGTCTGGAATATCAGCCTGCTCTTCCACGCGCCGGCCTCCTCCCATATCATGGTGCAGTTGCCGTTGAAATCCACCGCGATTATCTCGTTTCCATCGTGCATGGACCAGATGTCGCCTACCCTGATATTGGCTATGAGGTCCACGGTATTGGTGAAGATCTTCTCCCTCACCCATCCGGAGCCGTCGTTATGGATCTGTACCACCGAGGATTCGGTCCTCCCCCCCCCCCCCGCGAACCCCGTCGGGGGGGTAATTTAGATCTGCCCCCCGTAGAGGGTGGTGGCCGCCTATGCATGGGTTTTGGGCCGAAAGGCCCCGTCGGTCACGATCTCGGTCACAGCCCAATCGGTGCCATCTCTGGCGATGTACCGGAGGTTCCAGTCCTCGGGGTCCTTGTCGGAGGCGAAGAGTATCTCCATGCCGGGGGCGTCGTCCACGTCGGCCAGGGCCATGTTGATGATCCTGTGCGGGCTCCTGTATATGACCTCGGAGACCCACTCCCCCTCCTCGTAATAGATCATCGTGATATTCCTGGAATAGCCCCCCACCGCCATCTCCAGGCCCTCCCTTTCAGGAATAAAATCCCATATCTTCACCTCGAAGAGGGTCCTCTCCTGGATGGCCCCGGACTCCTCCCATATGGTCCTTGAGGAGTAGCCGCCCTCTCCGTCGGGGTCGAGCAGGAACAGGACCCCCTTGAAATCGCAGACGGCGACCTCCACATCACCGTCACCATCCACGTCGCCTATGTCCATTCCACCTGAGAGGGACCTGGATGTGGATTCGTAGATCCTCTCTGAGCCGAAATAGCCGGCCACCTCACCCCTGGTCTCCGATACGGATCCACCATCTCCCATCATCGGAACCGCTCCGATAACAAGCAGGGAGATCAGAGCCATCGCAACAAGGAACCTCGATCTATTCATGATGGTAGATGGACCGCCACCTATTTTTAATATTTCGGGTACACTTTAAGAATGTTGCGGGAACTTTTGAGTACCAAGAGACGTAATGTTATCCTTTTGAATAAGTAGCGTATTAACTGAAGATAGAAATGAGATGTTCTATCGATGTAAACAATTCATTACAGAGCATTTAACTCAATGCCCTTAGCATGTCAAGATTTGTTTCTATAAGTTTATCTATTAACTCCCTGTCCTTCTGTCTCTGCTCTGGTGTCATCTTGCTCCACGTACACATTAACAGATGCAGTATTAATATTTACTCTATATTTTTGAATGGATCTGCACACACCAACGAGGTTGGTTGATCCTTCAGGGTATTGTCCCTTAACCTCCAAATCTTTTCTTTATCCACATCATTCACCTCAAACCAGAATCATCCGAATCTCATGATAACCTGGCGTTCGCACTAAAAACTCATTTACACTTTTGCACTCAAAACTCCTTTGCACTGTTCCAAACTGTACCGTAAAGGTTTAATTATACTGGTATTGATGATTAACCGTAACGGAGGGCCGACGATCGACAACCTGAAAAGATCCGATATGGAGATCAAGACGATCCAGGAGAGGGACCACACGCCTCTTTCCATAGCCATTATCGTCCTGTCAGCGCTCATACTCCTGTCAGGCTGCCTGATCGCAGTGTACAGGGACGACCAGAACAGCAGGGAGGTTGAGCTGGACAGGTCATCCGATCTCTTCATAGATACCGTAAGCGACCTCTTCTCCGGGGAGTCAGGATATTTCTCCCTGACCCTTTTCCTGTCCATGCCCGATATCGATGAGGATATTCCCGGGCGAGATGGCAGGGATTTCAAGATAATACTCACCATCATCGACCACGCCCCGCTTGAGATAGAGTACGGGGACGGCGGCCAGGATTCGTCAAGTATGACCGATATCGTCGCCGTGGACATGGGGGACGGCTCGGTCCGTCCGGGCCTGCTGGAGGTGATCCTCTATGAAGCATGAGGACCTCAGGGAAACAGGCCCCAAAAAGGATTTCTCGCTGGATATCAAGGTCATATCTGCGGTGGGCGCCCTCCTCGCCATAGCGGGCATATTGATCGGAGGCCTCCTCCCTACCCTCCTGGAGGAGGATTACACGCCATCCACAACGAGCTGGGAGGAACGTCTGGACACCTATCTCCTGCTCTCCATGGACGGCGTGGAATACAACGGCACCTCCTATGAGGAGCTGGAGATGACAGCAGTGTTCTCGCTGATGATCGTAGGCGAGGTGGACCTGCTTGATGAGACCCTGGACAGGGCCCACGAGCTTCTAACGTTCACATTTCCGGAGGCCTCATCATTCAAACTGACCGTATCTTTGGGAACTGGCTGGGATGCACCGCATGGACCTGTTATGATACATGGGGCAGGGCCTGCCGAAGATGAGCCGATATCCTTCGGAAAGGAGGTTCTGGTCGTGGACGGCACCACCACGCAGAGAACCCTCCTGCTGGAGATGGAACTATGGGGGGTGTGATTTGGGCAACGACGTTACCAGACAGGTTGCAGCCGCTTCCATCATCCTTGCGGTGGTGTTCGCCGGGATCACCTTCCTTGCCATCCAGGGGGACGATGATGAGAACAGGGTGACCATCAACCTCTCCGGCATGGAACTGGACCTCAGGGGGTTGACAAGGGATATGGTACAGGGAAGGTCCGCAGATGAGGAGAACCACACCACTGACCTGAGGTAGGAGATCACCCGGCATATTCTCTCAATAGAGATGGAAGGGATAAGATCCCTGGCCATAGAGGAGGTCAAGGCCATCGTGATGCCCACCACCATCGCGGTGGATATCCCCACCCAGGCACCTCTGTTCAAGGACAGCCGGGGGATCACGGTCCTCAACTCGCTGATGTACGGGTCATCGGGGCCGAGCCCCATGGTCCCCGGCACGTCGGCAGACGTGTCCATATCCCTCAAGGCGATCGATCTTGATGGGGACACGCACTCCGAGAGCATATCCTTTTCTATCACCTCCTACGACCCGAAGGACACACTTGAGGCCCTCCTCGACTCCATCGAGATCGACGTGAACACCTGGAGCTCCGGCCTGTCCAGGGACGTCGAGTACATGCTCAACACGCTCGCCCGCACCAGGACCACAAGAGGTATTGGTACCGGCCCGATGGACGTCCCCAGGAACGTGCTCAACGAGGGCGACGTGGAGCTTGCCCTGAACATCGCAGTTGCGGTCAGGATAGCCAGATGGACCGGGCAGTACCCTGTTGATCTGGTCGAGAACATAGACAACTTCTTCTCGGAGCAGACGTACGCGACGACCATGAACCCAACGGGGTTCAGGCCATGGGGCGAGTCCGAGAAGCAGAACTTCGCAAGGTATTTCAGCTCCCGTCCCCCCGAGGCCTGGGGATCGAGAAAGGTCTCCGATCTACTCGACGACATACTCATCGCCGGCCACGGGGATATTGCAGATATCATGTTCAATTACCTCTATCTGGACGGTATCGATGAGAACCTTCACATCCAGAACCCGCTGGACGAGGCCGGCCCGCTGCAGATATCCAGCATGAGCAATCCCAGGCAGCAGTACGATACGGTGGACCCTTACTCCCTGGCCACTCACGTATCCTTCCCCTCACCGGATGGCATCCGCATCGCATCCACAGGCGATCTCTCCACAGACGAGAAGGAAAATATCATGATACCCAGGATGGACCTGAGGGAGGATTATCTGGTCTCGGGAAGGGACTTCATCCTGGAGGGCATCAACGACATGGATGCCTGGTACACGGACATCGATTACACCAGGACCATGAACTATTACACCGCATACGCCCGGAACACAAGCGCTGTAAATACATCCGGGACCTCCACCGGCAACAGGTCTTCCCCGCAGGAAACCATGGAAACAAGATGTGGGTCCATCCAGCCACCCCCACCTCCACCTGACCATGACTGGCGACTTCAATGGGACCTGCGCCTTGACGGCGAGATGACGCTGGACGGCACCATCTCCGGGTGGGGCGGCAATATCCCACATTCCGGGGGTGTTGAGAGATCCATTCCTTTCGGCTTCGACATCCGGGTCCACACTTGGTTCTTCAATGCGCCCAGCCAGGTGGACGAGTTCAGTTTCGAAAATATCAACGACCCAATCACCGACGTCACCTTCAACGAGACGGCCTCGTGGCTGATATTCACACCCGAGGCGAACGCCACCGAGTTCTTCGAGGATATGCCCTACCAGAGGCTGAGGGAGGGGTTTGAGGTGCTGGTCTCCCTGGACAGGACCATGACACAGCTGATGCGGGACCCCACGCTGGGAGAGGCGGCGAAGAGGGAGACCGCGCAGGTCCTTGCCATGGGCGGTATCAAACAGTTCAGGGAGTGGAGCCAGCGCTCCGGCATAGCGGGAAACCTGACCAGGTTCAAGGACGAGTACATAACGGGAAAGATCACCTTTTCGGACCTGGGGGCCATACGGGTGGATGGGATGTACGCCACCTTCTCCTACTCCCACTCCCTGGACCGGCTGGAGATAGAGATGGACCTGCCGGAGGGCAGGGTCGCCCTGTCGATGATCGGGATCTCCGTACCACCTGTACGGTTCGAGGGGATGATCGTCACGGGAGCGGGATTGACCCTCTCCCTGGACAGCGGCGACGGCACCTTCATCATATCCGGGTCCATCGACGGACACACGTTCACCGAGGGGCCTGGCCGCATCTCCACCCCCCCAAAGGCGGTCACCTCTCTCATGATAGAGACGGACTGGACCATCACCTCACCCTATCGCGAATACCATGCGCTGCCCACGCCTGTCAAGGTCGCGTTCGACGATCGGGCCGAGATGGAGCTCTCCCATGCATATGTCATATCAGGAAACGACGATATGGACCCGCAGGAGATCACATC
>CBDVER010000047.1:0-8642 GCA_965373055.1 uncultured Thermoplasmata archaeon | reverse complement strand
AGAGGGGAAGTATGACATGGTCGAGAGGATGTTCGGCTCGCTGCTTATCCTTACGGCGTGCTATGTCGCCTTTGCGCATGGGGCGAACGATGTGGCGAACTCCATCGGCCCGGTTGCTGCCATCTGGAGTGCGGCAAGGGATGGAACGATCTCATCAACGGTGGAGATACCACCTGTGATCCTGATCCTGGGCGGGGCCGGCATAGTTGTGGGCATATCCACGTGGGGATACAAGGTAATGACGACCATTGGCAAGAAGATCACCAGGATAACCCCCACGAGAGGATTTTCGGCATCGTTCGGCGGGGCAACGTCGGTGCTCATATGTTCGTTCCTGGGCATCCCCGTCTCAACGTCGCAGATAATCGTGGGGGCTGTGATCGGGGTTGGCCTGGCAGGTGGGATCACGGCCATTGACTTCCGGGTGATCAGGAACATCGTAACATCATGGGTGCTGACCATACCCATCGCAGCCGGCACGGCCGCGGCCCTGTTCCTCCTCTTCCGGGGGATAATGCTTATCATACTGTGAGTGCCATGAAGGTGAGGAACAGATGAAGAACGACTCAATATTCGACAACATCCGCGTCCCTATCGTTGACACACTTTACAGAAGCCCATTTGATGGGCTGCAGAAACATTCCGAAAAGATAGAGGAGTGTGTCAAGAACCTCAGGCTCTGCCTTAACGCTTACCTTAAATGCGATTTCAAGAAGGCGGAGAGATATGCAAGGAAGGTATCCGAGGTCGAGCATGAGGCGGACATGATCAAATCCAATATCCGCGCACACCTTCCCAAATTCCTGTTCATGTCGGTATCCAGGGCAGATTTTCACGCCCTGCTTCACCATTCGGATGCGATCCTCGATGACGCCGAGGATGTTGCAGTGCTCCTCACGATGAAAAGCACCTGCGTCCCCGATGAGGTAAATGAAGGCCTCCACGAGCTGATGGACAAGGTCCTGGAGTGTGTTGGGACCTACCAGGAGGTCATGTCCCGAATGGGGGTACTCATCGAGGTGAGCTTTGGCGGAAAGGAGAGGGATAGGGTCAAGGAGCTGATCAAGGTCATCCACCGGCAGGAACATGAGGCGGACCTGATAGAACACAGGACATCCAAGCACCTCTTCAACATCGACCTTGAGATAATGGACCCCCTTCAGGTCATACACATGCTCAAGGTCCTCAACCGCCTTGGAGGCATGGCCGACAAGGCCGAGAACGCCGGTGAGAAGGTCCGAGAACTCCTCGCCAGATGAGCATTTCAAGGCAGTTGAGATAAAGGCCATGACAGGGGAGATATATTGCATATATAGTCCTATATAGATTATTGAGAATATACTTATATCCACTTTTCAACTTCTCCGAATGTGAGCAAAAGGAAATCCCGTGGAATGGGCCGCCCGAGGTCACGACTGGACCATTCCGAGAGGCCATCGTGGATGAGGAGGCGGAGGACTGCGGTATCCCGCATAATGGATAACCGGGCCCTCAACATCCTGATATTCCTCGGGGCCATCTACTTCTTCATCATCGGCATTAAACTGATGGGAGGCGGGTTCAAGCTGATGGGGGGGGACTTCTCGGAATCGCTCATAGAGACCACGTCCAATCCATTCGTTGCCCTCTGCATAGGGGTCTTCGCAACTGCCGTGATCCAGAGCTCATCCGCGACGACGTCCACCGTGGTCGCCATGGTCGTCGCGAACCCATCGTTCTATCCCAATGCGATCCCGATAATCATCGGGGCGAACATAGGGACCTCCGTGACAAATGTGATCGTTGCCCTCGGCCATATAAGACACAAGGGGGCGTTCAGGAGGGCATTCGCAGGAGCTCTGGTCCATGACCTCTTCAATATAATCGCGGCATCGCTTATCTTCCCGCTTGAATGGCTCACGCGCATCTTCACGGGGAAAGGGTTTCTGGAGAGGCTGGGCGAGGTGACCGCAACGGCCCTGGTGGGAAGCAAGGGGGCGAAATTCGACCTCATCCACAGGATACTTGACCCCGTGCTGGAACCCATGGAGAAGAGCATCCTCGGATTGGATCTCCACCCCGAACTGATGCTGCTTATCGTCGGCGTTGTCATCCTGTTCATATCATTGACACTGATCACCAAGGCCGCAAGGAAAACGATCGATGGCAAGGTCCAGCAGATCCTCGATAAGGTGCTGTTTCGGAACGATGCCACATCATTCGCTTCAGGAGCGGCGCTCACATCCTTCGTACAGAGCTCCTCGGTCACGACATCACTGGTGGTGCCGCTTGTTGGCGGGGGGATCCTCACGATCAGGCAGATATTTCCATATACGCTCGGAGCGAATATCGGCACGACCGTGACCGCCATCCTTGCAGCTCTCGCTTTACTCGAGGGGGGAGGGGGAGTGCCAGTGGAGCTGGTGGAAGGGGCCAGGCTCGGCCTGGCGATAGCCTTCGTACATCTATATTTCAACATCACGGGGATAGTGCTGCTCTATCCTTTCAAGAAGGTGCCGATATACCTGGCCCAGAGGCTGTCTCGATACATGTCCAACAACCGGAAGTTGGCGATCCTGTTCGTTCTGGTCGTCTTCTTCGGGATCCCGGGTCTCATAATACTTATAGATAGATTGATATTCTAACATGAGGTGAAAAGATGTTCAAGAACCTGTACGACGCCATCAAGAAGAAGGATATGCTGGATGTCTCCTACGAGATAATGGACAACCTCCACGAGCAGACCTACAAGATGTTCAAGATGGCCTCCGAATGCGCCATATCCGGAGAGGTGCCAGAGGAGGACCTCATCAAGATGGACAAGGAGATCAACTACATGGTCCAGATGATCAGGAAGAACGTCCTTGAACACTTCTCCCTATCCTCAACTCCCAACCTCCATGCCGGACTGGTGCTTATCTCCCTCATCATCGACTACGAGCGTATAGGGGATTACACGAAGGCCCTGTGCAGGATCAGGAAGAACTTCCATTTCAGAGATGATTTCGATCCCGAGATCAGGGAGAACCTCGAGAAGATGGTGGAGGCCATTCTGAAGATGTTCCCGGAGGCCTACCTGAATATCGAGGAGAGCTACAGCTCCAAGACACCCAAGATCACCTCCTTCGAGGAGAACCTCAAGGAGGAGCACAGGGACCTCCGCGAGAACATCCTACAGGATTATATCGGCAAGAACCAGGCCCTGTCGGCCGCCGTCGCCTCATCCCAGCTCAGGAGGATAGCGGGCCACCTGGACAATATTGGTACTGCGGGAACCAGGCCGTTTCCGAAACTCGGGTTCAAGCCAGGGGCATCATCCTTTGAAGAGTGATCAGATCCCCCACCTGGACCACTCCCTCTTCGCCGTTAGATGCTCGAACCGGATGAAACCCAGCTTCAGACGTTCAACCCAGAAGATGCGGTAGGGTTTTCTGGGTAGCGAATCCGAAAACGTCTGCAGAAACCTTCTGACGTGTTTCGCGTTCTTTTTCGTGATCCCCTTGACCTCGATGTAGTGGACCAATCCAGAATGGGTGGGTTTCTCATCATAGATGTTGATCACGAACTTCCCCGGGTCCCGCACCAGGAACTGGAAGACGTATGAGGCCTGGGGGATGGCTATGACCACCATCAGCTTGCTGAAATGCCTCTCGCTCCGGTCCCTGTCGTAGGTCCAGCCCAGCGTGTCCAGGGCCTCTCTCGTCTTTCTGGATATCGAGGGGGAATCGTAGCATACGGCAGCACGCCAGGTGGAGGGAGGGTGGGACATCTTATCAACCTGGCCTCGTAAGGTATATGGTCATCTCCGGTCCGTCAGTTTTATCAGGTGATACCCGAACTGCGTCTTGATGGGGGCCGAGACGGCGCCGACCTCCATGTTGAAAACGACCGCGTCGAACTCGGGGACCATCTGGCCCTTGCCGAAGTATCCCAGGTCCCCACCCTTTTTACCCGATGGGCACTGTGAGTGCTTTTTCGCCAGGTTCTCGAAGCTCTTTCCGTTCTTAATCTTCTTCTGCAACGTGAGAGCCTCGCTCTCGGTCCTCACCAGAATGTGGCTTGCCTTAACCTGTGTAACCATTTGATCACCGTTTCGGTCGAAGGTTTTCGGTAATGTTATATGTTTTGCACCATCAGATGTCTACATCCTTTCCAATGCCCTCTTCCCTGGCCATATCGTATACGAGCTTGGCCGTGGCCGTATCCTGTATGGCAAGCCCGTTGGACTTGAACAGCGTTATCTGCTCCGGAGAGGCCCTCGCCTCCCTGGAGCCGACCACTATCTCACCCAGCTCGGCATGGATGTGGTCGGGTGTGATGGCACCCTCGTCTATTGGCATCATGATATCCCCGGCCTCATTGAGGCACGCCTCCCTTGAATCGGCGATCAGCAGGGACCTTTTTATGATCCGGGTATCCAGCTCCCTTGCCCCTGGAGAGTGGCTGCCGATGCCGTTAATGTGGGCTCCGGCCTTTACCCTGGACCCGTCGAAGATGGGCGTGGGGGACGAGGTTGCGGTGCAGATGAGGTCGGCATTGAGAAGCTGGTCCATATCGTCGCATACCTCCACGGGGATGTCGAGTTTTTCCGACATCTCCTTCGCGAACTTCTCGGCCGCCTCCGGGAGCTTATCATGGACAAGCGCCCTGGATACGTCCCTGACCTCGCACATCGCCCAGAGCTGCATCTTCGCCTGGGCCCCCGCCCCGAAGATGGACACCACCTGCCCTTTGTCCTCCCTTGCCAGAAACTTGGTTGCCAGTCCGCTGACCGCGCCTGTCCTCACGGCGGTGAGGTACCCTCCGTCCATGATGCAGATGACCTCTCCGGTCGTAGGGTCCTGCAGGATGACCTTCCCGATGGTGGTGGGCATGTTGTGGTTCTTGGGGTTGTCCTTGTACACGGTGACGACCTTGCACGCAAGTGCGTTCATCTCCTGAAGATATGCGGGCATGTAGAGCGAGAGGCCGCCTGGGGGTTTGATATTGATCCGGAGCGGGAGAACGGCCGTACCGTTCGCCATCTCGGTAAAGGCCTTTTCAAGCACATCTATACAGTCGGTCATGTCCAGAACGGATATCACATCTTCCCGGTTTAGCAATAGTACCATATTCCTTCCTCCTCTGAGACTGAAACATCTCACTTGACTAGGTAAACGCTATCATGTGAGATATATTTTCGGAACGTGCGGTATGACGTTATTCCTCTCCCCACTTCTCCTCCTCTTCACCCTTCCTCCCGCCAAGTAGCAGCAACAAGGCGAGTATCACAACGGTGACCAGCAGTACGGCGATAAAGGCGTACAGGAGGGCCTTATCCTCGGCCCCCTTGTCGACACCGTCGTCGTCAGCTGGCGCATCATCGTCCGTGGGCGTATCGTCGTCGTCATCTGCAGGCGGGCCGTCGTCATCGGCCGGGGAGAGATACTCCTCTATCTGGAATGTCACCGTGACCGTATCGTTGAGGCCCGAGGGATCGGATGCCATCAGTGTGATGTTGTAGGTGCCACCTTCAAAGGGTGTGCCCGTCATCAGGCCTGTTGCAGGATCGATGCCGATCCAATCCGGGCCATCAATAATGGTCCAGGTCAGGCTGTCACCATCGGGGTCCTGGGCTGACATCAGGAAGGTAAATGGTACCCCTTCCGTCCCGTTTGGTATATGTGCCACCGTGATCATGGGGGCCTCGTTCACATCCACCACCGTGATGTAGAGGATCATCGAAGCATTTCCTCCGTTCACATCGGATACCATTACCGTGAATTGATGCATACCCACATCCTCCTGGGACGGGATCCCGGAGATGAGACCACCGGTCCTGTTAAGCTCCATCCATTCCGGTGCACCACTCCAGTTCCAGGTCAGGTTGTCCCCATCCTCATCCCATCCGATCAACGATAGATCGATATCCTCTCCCTGGAGAAACTCCAAAGTCGAGTTTGTGGTGATCACAGGGGGATCGTTCACATTTATGATATTGATGGAATAGTTCCTCCCATCTGATCCAGACGAACCGTCGTAAACGGTGACATTCAACCACCCGGTTCCAACATCCTCGTTGCTCGGCGTTCCATACAACCTTCCCAACCTCTCATCCAGATCCAGCCATGAGCAGCTCGTGAACATCCTCCAGAAAAAGAAGGTCCCCTCATCAGCATCCTCGGCTCTGAGGTTGTAATTATACTCCCTGTCCTCAACAGCATTGGGTAATGGGAAATTTATGATCACAGGATCATGGTTGGCTCCCAGGACCTTGAAGATGAAATGGTAGCTTGATATACCCCCTGGATTTCCATCATCGATGTTGATCTTCAGCATGAAGGTTCCGATATCATCCTCTGCCGGAGTTCCGTTAAGAGTGCCGTTGACTGGGTCCATGTTAAGCCAATTCGCATCCGTTTCTATGGTCCACAGCATATCCCCTTCCCCGTCCTCTGTGGATCCCAGATCGGCGTAATATGGGGTGCCCACAAAAGCGGTAAGATGAGGATCTAACAGAAGGGTGGGCTTGATGTTGGCGACCTCGAAGTCGAAGTCCTGCACAGTTCTGGCCCAGTGGTCCGTTGCGATAACCGTTGCGTGGACCCATCCAACGTCATAGTTATCGGGCACCCCTGTAATAATCCCGGTCTCCGAATCGATCGATAGCCAATCCGCATCGGTGATAAGGGACCAGGTGCAGTTCACATCATCGTTGGAATGCATCTCCTCGTAGAACACCTGATCCTCATAGACCTTGATGGGAAAATCAAAGGGTTGGAGATATAGGCCGAGCCTCTGGGCGTAGATGTCCCTCTTGGGATGATCGTCCCGGTTATCTGACCACAGAAAGAAAAGGGACCCATCCTCATCCATCACCATGCAGTTGAGGGACTGCTGGAGGGATGCATTGGATACGACCATTCCATCCTCGGGCCACAGGAGGTCACCGCCCTCATCCATCCTCTGAACGAAGATGTCATAGTATCCTGATCGTGCATCCATCCAGGCGACGACTGCTCCTCCAAGAGGATCTTGCAGTACCTGCAGATAATTTGCATGCACCGAGTCCGGAGCATCGAAAATGGCTTTCCCCTCATCCGGCCAGAGCCTTGTTCCATTCCGGTCCACTCTCTGAGCCACGATATCTATCTTACCGTCATGGAAATCGGTGAAAACCGTATAGAAGCCCCCGGTAACATCCGATATGATGTGAACCTCACCCTGGGTTCCAGATGTATTGCAGACCACAGTGCCGTTCTCCTCCCAGAGCATATTGCCCCCGTCATCTATCCCCTGCGCGTAGATGTCCCAATTGGTCAATGCTCTGCCATCAACCCAGGCAACATAGGCGCCTCCCATCCCATCGGTTATCATCTTGGGACCGGTGATCCCTGACCCATAGGTGCAGATCTGAACACCATTATCCGCCCACATCTCCGAGCCGGTGGAATTCAGGTATTGTCCATATAGAGCGGGTGCGCCGTAGGGGTCATCCACCCAGGTCACAAGGAGGCCCCCCTCCCCATCGCCTGAGATCCCGCCCAATCTCTTATCTTTCACAGAGTCGGAAAGAATAGGCATTGGTGGCGTCCAGATCATATCTCCATTGTTATCGAAACGAGCTGCCCAAACCCTGGTTACTTCCGAGATCACTGTGATGAAACCTCCGTTCGGATCAGGGATCATATCATACCCCTGTAGACCCATGCCTGACATGAGCCTCTTTCCATTGTAGGCCCACAGACAGTGGCCTTTCCCGTTGACCCTCTGGCCGAAGATGTTATCCCAATCCTGCCATGTGATTATCGCTCCCCCCTCGCCGTCAGGTACGATCAAGGGGTTGGTCTGGTGTCCGCTCTCCGTGCATATTACAGTCCCATTCGGCGTCCAGAGGGGGTTTCCATTTCGGTCCAGCCTCTGGGCGAAAATATCCCATTCCGACTCCCTGTAATCTCTCCAGGTTATGAGCAATCCGCCCTCTCCGTCCGGGATGGCCACAGGGTCCAACGCGTCGCCTGGTATGGTACAGATGGGCAGGTTCTCATCGACCTGTCCCCATCTGTCATCAAGTATCAGGGACTCGGCGTCCCCTGCAAGAACAAGTCCTGAACCGGTGATCAACAACATCAATGCCACAATAAGCGCGGTGTTTCTCTTCATATCTGTCCCCGTCGTATAATGTTCCCACTTACTATATAGAATTAAGCGGAGGATCCCCTTTTCCCATATCCATCCAGAGCAAGCCATCGGTCCATTCCGAATGGGTCATGCAGGTATCGGGCCCTTCTTCGACCTCATATTACCTATCTTGTTCAGATAGTATTCATCGTGGATCTCACCCACCAGCTCCTCGATAATGTCCTCCAGAGTGACGACACCAACATGATCGCCATTTCCATCCAGAACAATGGCCATGTGTACCCTGTTCTTTTTCATCAGATCGAACACCTCGGTCACGTCGTCGTCCGTGGAGACCATGTAGGGTTGTCTCAGGATATTACCGATGGTCCCCTTCTTTGCGATGAGCAGGTCCTTGCTGTAGAGAACCCCTTTTACCTTCCTCTCCTCATTCAGGACCGGAATTCTGGTGTATCCGGAATCGTAGACCATGCCCCTGGCCTCATAGGTGGAATGGTCCTTCTTCAGCTGAAACACGTCCTCCATGTTCACCATAACATCCG
>CBDVER010000046.1:0-8690 GCA_965373055.1 uncultured Thermoplasmata archaeon | reverse complement strand
AGATTTGTCTTACCCTCAAGGTGGTGACCTTGAGGAAAGTATTCGCTCAGAAGGTGTCGGCTCGGAAAGTGTCCGCTCAGAAAGCGTCGACTCGGATGAGGAGGATAAATCCTCCGTGGACGAAGATGAGGACTTCACCGTGGATGAGAATCTCAAACAGAAGGGTGGATACGAGGTTGTTTTTGACGATGATGACGAATTCGAAGATTCGGATGATAATTACGATGAGATACAATGTAGATGCGGAAATGCCATCAAGATCCCCTTGGATGAGAGACCCTATCGATTCAAATGTTCCGATTGCGGCCGTAGCGGCCTTATAGAATCAGAGGACGAAGGGTCAGGATCTGATTCAGACGATGATGATTTCGACGACGAGGACTTCGAGATATGATCACCTTTTTCGGGGACAGTTAATATATCCACCAGGTGATGGCAGAACGGATGAGAACGGATATCTCAACATTACCAAGGAGCTGTGGAGTCTACATATTCAGGTCCAGCGATAATATCCCGATCTATATAGGAAAGGCAGTGGACATTCAGGCGAGGGTGCGTTCTCATTTCACCGACAGGAGAAGCGTAAAAGAGATCCTGCTGCAGGAACTCACCGACGAGGTAACGTGGATATCCGCAGCATCCGAGATGGAGGCGCTCGTCCTCGAAGATACGCTTATCAAGAGATATCAACCGAGGTACAATGTGAGGTTGAAGGATGGCAAGTCCTACCCATATATCGTCATAACGAGGGGGAGATATCCCTCCATGATCCACGTGCGTGGAATAGAGAGGCAGATGGGAGACCATTACGGGCCGCATGGTGATCCCAGAGCCGTGAGAAGATCCATGCGATGGCTTCGAAAGATCTTCCCTGTAAGGTCATGCCGCAGGAATATGGAGAAGCCCTCCAGGCCCTGCCTGGAATACCACCTTGGCCGGTGTATGGCGCCGTGCAAGGGGGACGTTGATGAGGAGGATTACAAGGTCGCCGTGGAGGGCCTTGTGAAATTTCTCTCGGGGAAAAGATCCGCCCTCACAAAAACCCTCGAGAGGAAGATGTGGGATGCATCCGCCGGCAGGGAGTTCGAGAGGGCGGCCATGATACGGGACATCCTTGGAGGTCTGGAGAGGGTCAGGTCCACCCAGAAGGTGGTCCTGCTGAAGGGGGGATATGTGGACGTCATATCATTCACGGATGATCTCTCTCACGCCTCCATAGTGGAGGTGAGGGATGGTCGGGTTGCGGATGTCGTTCCATTTTCCCTTGAAGGTGAGGGGGCCACCTCAGATGTTGGCGAGGAGTTCATCTCCTCATTCTATGCGATCTCCGGATATATACCTCCCCGTATCGTGATATCTCCCCCCATAATGGAAGTTGAACGAAGGGCCGAATTGGCGCTGTTCCTATCGGCGAAGGCGGGGTCCAGGGTGATGATACGGGGGCCGAGGGGGGCCCAGGAGAGATCTCTTGTGGAGATGGCCGTCCGCAATGCCCAACTATTCTCCAGGAGAAGCTCATCTGTCATTGATTCGGAGGAGTCCATCCTCTCCCTGAAGAGCTCTCTGGGACTTGAGAATGTGCCCCTCAGGATAGAGGGTTTCGACATCTCCCATCTATCGGGGACCAATACGGTCGGCTCCATGGTCCAGTTCATGAAGGGAAAACCCAGGAAGAGCTCCTATCGAAGATTCAGGATAAGGGCCGGCGGGAACGATGACCTCACATCCAGGAGGGAGGTGGTTTTCAGGAGATATCGGCGGGTCAGGGAATCGGATGGAGATATGCCGGACCTCGTATTGATCGACGGCGGAAAAGGGCAGCTTAACGCAGCATTATCCGCCTACGACGAACTTGGGCTGGGCGAACACCCCCCCACGATCGCTCTGGCGAAAAAGGAGGAGGAGACCTACGTGGAAGGGCGAATGGAGCCACTTCAACTGAAGAGGTCTGACCCGGGCCTGAAGTTGCTTCAGCGGATCAGGGACGAGGCCCACAGGTTTGCGGTATCCTATCAGCGCAAGACGAGGAAGGTGGATCGATCGGTGCTCGAGGAGATAGAGGGCATCGGGAAACAGAGGGCGATGAGGATACTATCATCGTACCGCAGCCTTGATGAGATCCGCGATCTCGGTACGGCCGAACTAAAAAGAAGGTGTTCGATACCCGCAAAGACCGCAGTGGCGATCATCAGATATCTGGAGGGTAGGTGAGCTCATTTTTCCCGAGCCGCTTGTCAGGGTGATCACCTTCAATAACCGGTTTTCCGCATTTACCGGTCTCGTACTAGAAAGTTATAATATCATTACGGTGCTTTATCCTTAGGGTGAATTTTTTCAACCTGAGCGATCAGGCCTGGAAAGACCCATATCTGGAGTGATATATATGAGTTCCAAAAGGTGGAGTGCCCCCAGTATTCTTTCTGCGTTGATCATGACCTTGATCCTCACGCTGCCCATCGGCATGGTAACATCCGATGATGCAATTTATGAGGATCCTTCCACGGAGGCGGATGAGACGTTCGATGTCGAATCTGACGATGTTGATCTTGACGTCGATCTTCCCACAAGGAGCGAGCCCTGGATGGAGTGGGACAGGTTCTCGTATCACAGCGGTGGTCAGGACGGTAACATGGTTTACAACAGCACAACCAACAAGGCCTACATCTACGGTGGCGGGTATTACAGAACTTCGGGGGGGGGCAGTCATGTCGCTTATGATGACATGTTCGCCTATGACTTTGATACAGAGAGCTGGGAGGCGATGTTATATACCACAGGACCGAATGCGAGGTACCGTTCCTCCTATGCTGGAGACGAGAAGAACGGGAAGCTGTACGTTTATGGTGGGATCCAGGAGGGTTCAAATATAAACGACCTCTGGGAATTCGATGTGGCCACCGAGACCTGGACCAAACCCGAATCAAGCCTGTTGACCATAATGAGAAGCAGGACGCCCATGGTTCTTGATACGCTGAATCAGGACCTTTATCTGCACATGGGGCAGGGCGATGGGACACAGGCATACAGCAATCTCTCTGGGTTCTTCAAGGTTGATATCAATGGTAATTACGCTGTGACCGCGCTTCCCAACGATGGAAGGGAGGCCGGGATGGTGCTCAGATATTCCCATGATATGGTCATCGATGAGATAGGTGAGAAGATATACCTATGGGGTGGATATCACAAGATCGATGATGATAACGGCCTCTACCTGGAGGAACTGTGGGAATACGATCTGGTGACACAGACATGGAGCCAGCTGTTTACACCTGCGGGTATTGGGGCGAAGGGTGAATCCAAGATATTCTTCAGACAGTCGGACAGGACGCTTTACATATGGGGTGGGCTGAACGGATCGAGCAGGGACCAGCGACTGTGGTCCTACAATACCGTTTCCAGTGAGTGGTCTGTTACGGACCTGGGCAATCCCATCTCCGGGCTTTACAGAGACGCAAGGCATTATTCGAGCGTGGATGATCGGTATGTTATATTCGGTGGAAGGACCAGTTCCACACAAAGGAGCATTGCCTATCTGGACATGAAGACACTTGAGTGGTCCACCTTCGACAACCAAGTGAGAGGTCCGTCAAATAGTAATGGGATCTTCGCCCATGACAGGGGCCGGGACAGGCTGTATTATATCGGTCCCAACCAGAACTCCGGCTACGGTGGAGGCAACACGACGACCTACGTCTATTACTTTGATATGATCACACGAATATGGGTTGGACCCTTCTACAATCCTGCAGCCGAGAACCCTCACTACAGGGATGATGCGGGCATGGTCTACATCGCCGATGAGAACGCGGTGTACATGTACGGTGGATCGTACATTACCGGTCGCCAATCGGATCGGAGATATCACTCCCTTGCCGATTTCTGGAGGCTTGACCTCACCACACATACCTGGACCAAGGTCTATGAATCCGCAGGGCCGGGTGAGAGGTTCGCTTTTGAGATGGTCTATAACGAGCAGGACGGTCTGATATATTTCTATGGAGGCTGTTATTACCCGGTGGAGACCTCCAATGACAGGTCAATTTACGGTGATATGTACACGTTCGACCCGGTAAGCAAGATGTTCAATCAGTTCCTCGGCCTCTCCCCCACACCAGGCGATAGATGGGGCGCCGGGTGCGTTATCGATACCGATATGAACGAGCTGTTCCTGTTTGGTGGGTGGCACGAGAAAGCGACCAATCCCGATTATGACGATGATATGTGGAAGTTCAATTTCACGAACAGGAAGTGGAGCGAGATGCCAGACCCAGATGTCTCAGGTCCTTCCGCAAGAGCCTTTTCCAAACTCTGCTACGATCCACTCACACGTGAGATACTGATATCCGGTGGTGGTTCCAGCGAGGACCTGCACAGCTACAGGATCCTGGAGAACTCCTTTAACAGCAATCTATATTCCGTTCCAAACCATGGAACCCTCAATGGGCATGCGGCCTATTTCGATATCGAGACAAGGGACCTCTGGGTGTTCGGTGGAAGCAGACATGGAGTGTGGAAGATGGGGGTTCCGGTCAGATTATCGGTCCAGGAGGTGATCTTCAACGATCCGGACTCGGGTAGCAATGTCGCCCATGCGATGCTCAGGCCGTACACGTTCTCCGCCAGGGTGAAAACGGTGGAAGGCCCCAGTGATCTGGATACTATAAAGATCGAGCTAAAACACAATCATGGCAGCCTTCGCTTCACCTACGATAATGTCGGTGAGGCATGGACGATAGTTGATAAGGGCGACTATGTCGACGTGCTTGACTCAACCGTGACGTGGGAGGGGAAAACCGCTCTGGTGGAGTTCACACTCATGTTCCACTGGAACTGGTCAACACCATCCAGCAGCTACAATCGTCTTTTCAAGGTGGAGGCAATTGGAGATAATATCCTTGGTGATTCCATAATGATATTTGATTTCTTGAGGGTGAGGAACAAACTTACCCACGAGGGTGAGATCATTGTGGAATCAGAGGTTCAGGGGGTGCTGGAGAACGGCTCATGGACCCAGTGTGACGAACTGATCACGTTTTCGGGTCCGAGGATCGTTTATGCCGGAGGAGATTCGATCTATCCCGCCGCAGATAGCTTCACATTGAACCTGTGGAGCGATGAGGGTGAGATGATCCCCAGGAACCTGACGCCGGGGGAGATGATCAATTTCTCCATTCGGACCCCGCTGAATTCCCAGAATGATGTGGATTACAAGATCAACATATCCGGGATCCCCGCGGAGAACGACCTCACCGACCTGAATTACGTGATCAATACCGACGGAACACCTCCATCCGCGCCAGGAGTGGTCACCATTCATGCGGACAGCTTCGATGATTCAAGGGCCCGGTTCGACAACGAGACGCAGGTGTTCGTGACATGGCAGGGGTCCCTGGACAGCGGGGGCTCCGGGGTCAGAACGTATTACTGGGCTTATATCGATGGGGCCGGGACAAGGAACGGGACCCCGATCAACAAGACCCAGTTCGAGCTGATGCTTCCCGGTAAGGGGTCTCACACCATTTTCGTATGGGCGGAGGATGAGGTGGGAAATCTGGGCCTTTCCAGGAACTCGACCTTACTTGTGGATATGGAGACGATCCATTTCGAGGCGATCACTCCATCATTTACGGATTGGCTGCCCTACAATGAGATCGATGTGATGGTGAATATCACAGATTTCGGCGGCTCCCTGCTGAGGTCAGGTTCCATTTACTACAGGTACACCAGCCTGGGTTTGAACGACCGGGAGGATTGGCTGGGAAGCAATGCCTGGAAATGGGTGCAGGAATATTACACGACAGAGGAGGAGGAGACCTTCATATTCAGAAAGACCCTGAAGGGGTTATCGGAGGGGGCGGACAACTACCTACAGATCAAGGCAACAGATGGTGCAGGAACGGAAAAATATTCGGAAATATACAATATCATGGTGGATACGGCCCTGAGGTATCCAGATGTAAAGCTCATAGCCCCACCTAACGGGGCCCAGTTTGAGAAAGCCGGGGAGGTGGAGCTTAACTGGTCTGTAACATTTTTCCTTCCCTCCGATGTGACCTATGACATCTATATACACCAGGACGAGGACATGGTATTGAACCGGGACCCTGTAGCCTTCTGGGCTTCAACCAAGGAGCTTGAGCTTACACCTACCGGTGTGACCTTTGGCACCTATTACTGGACCGTTATCCCCAGGGCCAAAGAGGTCTGGGTCGGGAACTGCACAAGTGGAGTGTACTCATTTACCATTAACGATGAGGATAACTATGCGATATCGGTGAGCTCGGACACCAACAGCCTCAAGATACCGCAGGACAAGAGCTCGTTTGTAAAGTTCAATATCGTAAATCAGGGTCAGAATGAGGCTGTGATACAGGAGGTCTCTGCCTCCCTTGTATCAGGTGTCTCGGTGACATGGTATCCGGATATCCTCGAGGAGGATTCGGCATGGAAGAAGATCAGCGTTGGAGGCGCGCTTGAATTGACCGCAACCATAAGTGTAGGCCCCGAGGCGACGCCTGGAACCTACACCTTAACGTTCTTATTCAATACCACGATGGGCGTTGAAAGGAGCAAGGAGATAACCCTGAATATCACTTCCAGTGAGAAGGTCACTGATGGTGAAGAAGAAGAGGATAATATCATTACCACGATAATCGCGATAGCGATCCTCCTGGTCCTGGCGATCGTGGGCATTGTGGCGGTATATTTCTTCGTTCTGAGGAAGAAGCCGGAGGATAAGACCAAGTACGGATACGGTTCGATAGAGGATCTGGAGTCCGAGTTGGATATTGAATCCAAGACCGCTCCACAGCCGAAGGGCTTGAGAAGGTCCCTTGACGATGAGGAAAAGGCAGGCAGCGTGATCGGGGGGGCGGTGGAACCGGAGGAGGGCCTGGAGGGCGATGAGGATCTGGAGGAGTTTACCCCACAGCTCGTGGAGGAGGGAGCGGAGGATGACTGGATGAACCTCGTTGCCAAGGAGACGATCGCTGTTGAAACTGGTGAATCCCAACACATACCCAGCGAGGAGCTTGAACATAAGGAGAGCACCGACGCGGGAAAATCCCTTTCGGACCTCCTGTCGGAAATGGGGGAGAACACAGAGTAAGGATAACTCAGGAAATACCTGACCTTACCTGGGTCAGATGACGACACCATAGTGTACACTTGGTATCAAACACGATCACATATCATCGACCGATGGGCCCATGACGGCCAATCCGCCGTCTTCAACCACCATGATATACTGTTTCATCGAGTGTTGGTTCTGTCTCATCTTGATCACCTCGATGAACCTCTTCTTCCCCTCCATTGTCCTCCTGATCCCCAGTTCGATGACCCCGTCCGAGAGGAAGTTCTCGTTCTCCTTGATGAGATACTGCCCGCTCCTTGGCATCTCCTTGAGTATGAACGAGGTGAGCCCCGCATCGCGGAGAAGTTTAAAGAAATAGTAGATCCTCATCCTCATGAGCTGTTCGTTTTCCAGCTTTGTGAGGGTGTAGAGGGCATTGAGGGAATCCAGGGCGAATACACAGAACGAGTCCCCCCTCTCCTCTTTGGTGGAGATGATGAGCTTCTCGGTAAGCTCCATGAAATCCGTGTTCTCGGACTCCTCCCTGTACATCTCACGGGTCCTGTTGTAATCCGCTATAAAGATGCGATCGTTCGGTTTTATCCCGATCGACTTCAGGTTCTTCAAGAGGGATTCCTTTGTCTCCTCGATGGTGGCGTAGAGGCCGATCTTACCAGGGTTGTTATCAAGATATTTCGACATCATCGAGTAGGTGAAGGTGGATTTCATGGCTCCCGTGTAACCTTCCACCATGATGATCAAGTTCTCGTAATTATTCGTCTTGAATATCTTCCCCAGGCCTTTGATAGTGTTCTGGAACATTGCATCACATCCTCCAGTTAGGTAATACTCTATTGAGCGTCCAAATAATCGTATTCCTACTAGATATATCTATCGGAACACCGTAGGTTCATATTAAATTTTTTTCCTTGACTATCAGTAGATGATATATTCGATCACCTCATTTGGGATGATGTGAGATCGATACCCACAGGTCTGATGATCGGGATAATTGCGATACTTTCCATCCTGCTACTCGTGATAGGGTGCCTTCTTTCTCCCGAGATATTCTGGGATGGTTTCGTGTGGAAATATTTCTGGGGGCCGATCGTCTCGGATGCGGGAGGAACCGATGAGCTCACCTCCTCCTACAACTGGATCGATACCCTCACCTATGGATCGATACTTGCTATATCCGTGTATTACATCCATCGTCTATTTCAAAAATTGGATCTCCGTGTGGGATCTTCCTTCTTCGTTGCATTATCTCCCGTGATACTCCTGGGCCCTGCTCTGAGGGTTCTCGAGGACATGGAGCTGTTCAACGAGCCCTTGCAGTATATCTTCATCTCACCGCTGATCTACATATTCCTGGGCATCTCCACATTGATGACACTTCTATTCTCCCTCTGGATCGAGAGAAAATGGCCAGGGGGCGGGCCGTACCAGCGGATCGCCATGTGGCTTTTTCTGCTCATACCCGGACTCGTTATCTCCCTGCTGCTTGAGATGGACCGTGGTTGGTGGAATGGGTCACCCTCATTTCTGATCTTCATTTCGATCTCCGCCTTCATATCGTCCTGTGCTGCACTCTCCGGCCGGATCCGACGTTACGAAT
>CBDVER010000045.1:0-8746 GCA_965373055.1 uncultured Thermoplasmata archaeon | reverse complement strand
GCCCCCTTGTTCACAAGTGCCTTGATGAACGCCGTCTGGACGGATGATTTGGAGGCGATCTTTCGAGCGGTCACCATCGCCTCATCCATAAGCGCGTCAGGTTCCACGACCCGGTTCACGAGCCCCAGCCTCAGTGCCTCGTCGGCCGATATGTTGTCCCCTGTGAGCAGAAGCTCCTTCGCCTTCATCCTGCCAACGTGTCTGGTCATCCTCTGCGTTCCGCCGAATCCGGGGCTTATGCCCAGGTTTATCTCCGGCTGGCCGAGAAGCGCTTTCTTCGAGGCGATGGCGATATCACACGCCATCATCACCTCGCATCCACCACCAAGGGCATAGCCGTTCACCGCGGCGATGTATGGGAGCCTTGAGCCCTCGATCTTGTTGAGGAGGTTGTGCCCGTATTCCGCGAATATCTTCGCCTCCAGCGGGGTCAGGTTGGACATATGCTTGATGTCGGCGCCCGCGATGAAGGCCTTCCCCTCTCCCGTCAGTATCACTACTTTGATGTCCGTATCGACCTCCAGTTCCGTTACCGCATGCATGAGGTCCCTGAGGGTATCCTCGTTGAGCGCGTTGAGGGCTTTGGGCCTGTTGATCCTTATGACGGCGATCCCGTCCTCTTTGTCCACTATTATGTTATCGAATTCCATGTTATCACCTGCTGTAGTCGTAGAAGCCCTTGCCTGTCTTTCTTCCCAGCTGTCCGCCATGCACCATCTTCTTCAGAAGCGGGCACGGCCTGTACTTGGAATCGTTGAACCCCTCGTAGAGCACGTTCATGATATTGAGGCAGACGTCAAGTCCGATAAGGTCTGCCAGGGCCAGGGGCCCCATGGGATGGTTCATGCCCAGTTTCATGACCCCGTCGATGGCCTCCGGTGTGCCCACTCCCTCGTAGAGGCAGTATATCGCCTCGTTGATCATGGGCAGGAGGACCCTGTTGGAGACAAATCCTGGGCTGTCGTTCACCTCTATGGGCGCCTTGCCCATCTTCTCGGACAGATCGAAGATCAGCCTCGTCGTCTCGTCGGATGTCTTGAGCCCCCTTATGACCTCCACCAGCTTCATTATCGGAACCGGGTTCATGAAGTGCATTCCGATGAACAGCTCGGGCCTCTTCGTGACGGAGGCGAGGTCCGTGATTGGGATCGTGGACGTGTTGGAAGCCAGTATGGCCCCCTCCTTGCAGATGGAATCAAGGTCGCGAAACAGCTCCTTTTTTATCTTGAGGTCCTCGAATATGGCCTCCACGACGAGGTCCACATCTTTCAGGTCAGAGAGCTCCAGGGTGGTGGTGATCCTTCCGAGGACCGCATCCTTCTCCGGGGCCTCCATCCTCCCCTTCTCGACGGACCTTGAGAGGAACTTCTCTATCTTCTTCATCCCGTTATCAACGAACTCCTGCGTGATGTCCCTCATGATAACGTCGTACCCCGCCATGGCGGAGACGATGACTATCCCGTGCCCCATCTGGCCGGCCCCTATCACTCCTATCTTTTTGACTTCCATAAGATCTCCTCCCATCTATCTCTCGATGACCATTGAGACCGCATTACCGCCTCCAAGGCAGATCGTCGCAAGTCCCCTCTTTTTATCGTATCTCTTCATGGCATGTATCAGCGTGACCAGGATCCTGGTGCCGCTGCTTCCTATGGGATGGCCGATCGCCACCGCACCGCCGTGGACGTTGATCTTCTCCCTGGGGATGTTGTGCTCCTTGATCAGACCAAGCGATGCTGAGGCGAAGGCCTCGTTGTGCTCTACCAGATCGATGTCGTCCATGGTCAGGTCCATCTTCTTGAGCAGCTGTTCCACGCCCGGGACCACCGCGTACATCACATGCTTCGGCTCCACTCCAACGGTGTTGTAATCCATGATGGTGGCCATGGGTTCGATCCCCAGCTCTTTTGCCTTCTCCTCGCTCATGACCACAACTGCCGATGCGCCGTCGGTGAGCTGAGAGGCATTGCCTGCCGTTACAACTCCGTCCTCACTGAAAAATGGCTTTAGCTTTGCCATTCCCTCGATGGAAGCGTTGTACCTGATGCCCTCATCCTTGTCGAATATGATCGGGTCCGCCCTTCTTTGTGGAATCTCCACCGGGATGATCTCGTCCTTGAAAAGACCCTCATTGGTAGCTTTTGCCGCCCTATTGTGGCTAGATGTCGCGAACTCATCGATCTCCTCCCTTGTGAGGCCGCACCTCTCCGCCACGATATCTCCCGTGTGGCCCATGTGGAAATCGTTGTAGACGTCCCACAGGCCGTCCTTGACCATGGAGTCGATGATCTTTCCGTCGAAGAGCCTGTATCCGAACCTCGCCTTGTCGAGGATGTACGGGCAGTTGGACATGCTCTCCATCCCACCTGCAACGATGATATCCGCATCGCCGCATTTGATCGCCTGTGCTGCCAGTATGACCGCCTTGAGGGAGGATCCACACACCTTATCCACATGGAAGGCTCCCACCTCTACCGGTATTCCCGCGCCGATCGCTGCCTGTCTCGCCACATTCTGTCCCTGCCCAGCCGATACGACGTTGCCCATGATGACCTCGTCGACCTGGTCCGGAGCTATTCCCGCTCTCTTCACCACCTCTCTGATGACTATGCTTCCCAGCTCTGTCGCCTTGATGTCCTTAAGGGCGCCTGCGAACTTGCCATGGGCCGTTCTGACTGCCGATACTATGACTGCTTTTCTCATTGGAATCGATACCCCCTGCATGTAGTGGAACGGGGTAAAGGTATTTCCCGATAAAACATTTCCCATTTGGAGCCGGGGGGATTCCGGCTCATGGCTCTATAGGTCTAGGGTGTGTTTTACTATGTAAATAGGGAAAGCTTTATAAACTGACAGACAGATGATAACTTTCCATGGAAAGATTGTCCAGAATGATCCAGGGCGATAACAGCATTGAGAAACTGCATATGCAGTGCTACCTCGTCAGCTCGGATTACAGGTGTTGCAAGGAGCTGCACAAGAGAGACCTATCTGGGCATGGCTACATCAAGGATATCTTCGACGACGAATGAGTTGTGGATATCCCTGGATCGGGGAAGGGTCATTGCCATGTTCGCGTAGTGTTTTCTATCATGATAACCGATCTTTAAGGGATCTCATGATGTGATCGTAGAGATAGAAAGTACCGCATGAAACTCCCAATCCGTCCTCTTCTACTGCCCTCGACCAGGCCTTCACCGCTTTTTCAACATCCCTGCGGATGTGGATATTGGAATCCCCGCCAAAGCCCGCGACCGTGCCGTTGAGCAGCTTCATCATATCCATGCTTCTGTTCCCCGGTATCGGGGTGAGGAAGATCTCCCCCTCCAACCCCCTGAGCATGGATGTGTACTCGGAAGGGGACTTGTCCTTCATCATGGCGATCAGGAAATGCGGCCTCGCCCCCGGGAACACCTCTCCCAAAAAGGCTGCCAGCCCCGCCGCGGCCTCCATGTTGTGGCTCCCGTCCAGGATGATCTCACCTCGACCGTAGCTCCTCAGTTCCAGCCGTCCCGGTATCCTGGTCTTATCAACTCCCCTCTGGATGGTCCTCCTGACCTGGGCGGGATCGTTGAACAGGTCCAATCCGGGCACTCCTCCGTCCACCAGGTCTCCCAGCGAGTCCAGCTCACCTTCCCTGACCTTTTTATGGGCCTGGGCTGCGGGAAGCGCAAGAAGTGCAAGTGCGATCCCTCCCAGCAGGTTCCACCCCTGATGCCGGCCGGGAAGGGGGACGTGAAACTTCCCTGGAAGGATGCCCTCCATCAATTCGAGGAGCTGGTTCGAATTCTCCTCGTCCCCTCCCCCCTCGACCAGGACATCCACCGATGTGCCCTCGGATGATGTGGAGCATCTTGTCCTTATAATTCTGTGATCTGGCAGGGTCTTGCCCTTCATTGCACTCCTGACGGCCTCGATATTCTCATCCTTCACTATAGCGATGAGGGGGCTTCCGTTCTCCGAACAGATGTCTATGATCCTTCTCAGGGCCCAGATGCCCTCCCCGTCCGTTCCCAGTATCGGCCCTATGACACATGGGGTCGAGGCCCTCATGATGCCCATCTTCTCCCTGGCGATCGAGGCGACATCCTCTCCCAGCTCCTCCGTGTGGTCGAGTGAGATGGATGTAATGCCGACCGCCCTGGGCTCCAGGACGTTCGTTGCATCGTATCGTCCCCCCATCCCCACCTCCGATATCAGCATGTCCACGTTCCCCTCCCGTGCGCAGAGGAAGGCAGCTGCCGTTATTGCCTCGAAATACGATGCCCCCTTCCCTTCGGGGAAAAGCGCCCTGTCCGCCTCCATGACCCTTGCCAGGTATCCACTTAATTCCTCCCGATCGATCTCCTGTCCATCCACGGAGATCCTCTCCGTGACGGAGATCAGGTGGGGGGAGGTGTACAGAAGGGTGCTGACCCCCATCTCCTTCAGGACATCCCTGGCGATATGCACGGTCGACCCTTTTCCATTCGTTCCGGAAACGAGTATTGAGGGCACGCAGTCCTGGGGGTCGCCCAGGTGGCGAAGGAGCGCCCTTATTCTGGAGAGACCGGGTTTCATGGTGAACATACCCAGTGAATCCAGGTATTCTAGCCCGTCCATGAGGTCCCATATTGAACCTGGTTATATAAATGGTCCACGGGAGGCTTCCACAATCTGTAAATATCCCTTACCCTGATATCATAACATGAAGGAGTTCTCCATCAAGAAGAGGTACAGGCTGAGGTCCAAGGAGTCAAGGGTCGTATGGAAGGACATAGTGTTCAACTGGGGAGTTGAGGTGGATGAGGAGAGGGAGCTCGACGTGGGAGATCTGGGTGGAGATAGGGCTTTCATCATGAACGGGAAGATCATCGCGGTGGAGGATCCGGAGGCGTTATACCTCACCCTTCACGGCGTGAACGAGCTGAAGCCCAGAAAGGGTTGGGTGATCGTTGACATGGGTGCGATCAGGTTCCTCGCCAACGGTGCGGACGTTATGGCCCCGGGGATCGTCGATGCGGACCCCGGCATCGAGGAGGGGGACATGGTCTGGGTGAAGGACGAGACCCACGGGAGGCCCCTCGTCGTTGGAAAGGCCATCATGGATGGGCCGTCGATGGCCTCTGGTGCCACGGGGAAGGCGATAAGAACAATGCATTTCGTGGGCGACCCGATATGGAATGCGGAGCTGTGATATCCGCATCAACTATCCGGGACATTTCCGGCTTTTATATGATTTTAATGAATTCCGATTCGACACCGGTTATAGTTTGGACGATATTGTCAGTAAACCCATGGAAAGTTTAATTATGGTTCAAACCGATGTAGATTGGCTCTGCAGAGATAGGAACCCGAACTGCTATAATAAGCCAAAAGACCAGGAGAATTTCGTCAGGTGGTGGAATTATACCCCCTTGGTCCGGGGTCCGATCGAGAGCCTGCAGCGAGGTGGAGTGGAGGGGTGTCAGATAGAAGAGGTAGAGGCATGGAACCGAGAAAAGTTGAGAGGATCGCAAGTTACAGGGACCTTCTGGAGATAGGTAGCCGGATAGATGGTGGAAGCAATATCAGAGGTAAGGTGAAGGTGTTCCCTGGAAAGGAGTACATAGTTACGAACCCGGATGATCTCCAGAAGATGATCAGGAAGATACCGGTATATTCCTCGATGTACGCCTCGATGAGCGGCGTCCTCTATATGGATGAAGAAGATCAGTAAAAGAGATGGTCATGGCCTTGAAAATGGTCATCCATTAGATGGTATTATCTTGTTCCGTGCTACATGTTAGCATATTATCGAATGTTACTTTTGGTATGAAAAACTCATGAGGGTTTTTTCCTAATGTATCGCCAGATAGATAAAGGAAAGTAACCTTCATCTATTCATCTGGCGAAGTTGAGTGATATCTCGAAACTTACCGAGTTGTGGGGATGAAGAAGCTTTTATGGTGGTTGATAGCCGGGTCAAAGGGCGGCATTACACGCGCTTTTATCATTAACTCCCTGAACGAGAGGCCCGCAAATGCCAATCAGCTCACAAATAGGTTGAACCTCGATTACAAGACCATCAGGCACCACCTGAAAGTTCTGGATGAGAACGGTATTATCACCGTAATGAACCGGAAGAAGTATGGTGCGATGTATTTCCTGTCAACGGAGATGGAGAGGAACTACGAATATTTCCAGGAGATTTGGGACCAAATTGGGGAAAAGTAGAAAAGAGCGGGTGAGGGATGAATATGGAGGAAAAATAAATGACAGATATCCTTGAGATCGCAGCGGTGATCACCACCGTGATCTCATTTATCGTGGCCGTTGCGAATATCATGCTCCTAGTGGGATTGATCAGGATATTTCATGCCAGTTACAGAAAGATCAAGGCAAAGTTCACCCGGGGACTTCTGACGTTCGTCACCTTCCTTCTGGTCCAGCAGTTATTCTTCCTGATGGGTCTTATAGCGCTCAATACATTTCGGCAGTTCAGTGCGGGAGGTCCGATATTCTTCCTCAACGTCCTCGAACTGATCGCACTTGTCATTTTCTACCGTACAACCCGGGAATGATTGGGTATGAATTTGGGTATGAGTCTGGTAAAATCCTTTTAAATAGAAACAGCTCCCAATTCATCATGTCAAGCAGAAATTACCCGATCGAGATCTCAGGTCTCGTGAAGCAGTACGGACAAGGGCCAAAGGTCCTCAAGGGGATATCGATGAAGATCGATAAAGGGGAGATAGTCGGATATCTCGGACCCAATGGCTCGGGAAAGACAACCACCATCAAGACGTTGACCAATCTGATCAAGCCCACTGCCGGCACGGTCAAGATCAAGGGCATCGACGTCCAGAGATATCCCAGGAAGGCGTTGAAGCACGTGGGCGCCCTGATCGAAGTTCCGGGAGTCTATGACTATCTTACACCCGACGAACTTCTGACATATTTTGGCAGGGTCTACGGGATGAGAAGAATGGATATCGAGAGCAGGATCACCGAGGTTCTGAAGGAGGTCAAGCTATCGAGGTCGGTGGATGATAAGGTTGGGACCTTCAGCACCGGGATGCAGAGGAGGCTGATGATCGCCAAGGCGATATTCCACGATCCCGAGATCCTGATCCTGGACGAGCCCGTGATCGGGCTTGACCCCAAAGGGATCAAGGAGGTCAGGGATCTTGTGAGAAAGTTTGGAGCCGAGGGGAAGAGCGTTCTCATGAGCTCCCCTCTGCTCTCCGAGGTGAGCGAGACGTGCGATCGGGTCATTTTCCTGAGCGACGGAAAGATCGTGGAGGATGATACGGTGGCGAATATCATGGAAAAGGCCTCCGTCAAGAGGATCGATGTCTCCTTCATCAGCCACATGGATGATAGGTCCATCCACCTGATCAACACGATCAAGGGAGTCACCAGGGCGGAGAGGAGCAACGGAGGCGCAAGCATATACTACGACGGCCTGCCCGATACCAGCAGGTCCATCCTCAAGGATATGATGTCCGCAGGATTCCCCCTGTATTCCTTCGCCCCTGGCTCAGGGGGGTTGGAGGAGTTTTACATCTCCATCATGGGCGATGAGAAGGGGGTGAGCTGAATGGGCAGGTTCAACAATGAGGCCATGGACGACGTGCACAACGTATGGCTTACCATCAAGTTCGAAATGAGGAAGAACTTCCGCCGAAGGAGGTTTACAATAGCGTTCGGCATCTCGCTCTTCATAGCATTGATATTCTCACTTCTACCATTTCTGATCGGGGGGGATTTCCCTGATGACGGGATAGCCTTCTTCAACAACAACCTGGGATTTGTGGGCATGCTCATCGTTATCGTCGCGGCGATATTCGCAGGGGACGTGATATCCGGTGAGTTCGAGAAGAAGACGGGGTTGCTTCTATTTCCCACACCCCAGAGGAGAGGAACGATATACGTTGGGAAGTTCATAGCAGCCCTGATCCCCGTGCTGCTCTCGGTGGGTGTATATTACCTTGTAACATCGATCTCGGTGGTGGTGATATACGGCATCGCCGAACTGCCCATCGAGGGCGTCTATTCCTTCCTTATCGCACTGCTCTACTCGACGTCGATAGTCAGTGTGATCTACCTCTTCTCCAGCTTCATGAAGAGGTCGATCACGTCGTCTCTGGTTGGGTTCTTCCTGATAATGATGATATTTCCCATCATATCCGTGATCCTGAACTCGGCCGGAATTGAACCCTGGTTCGTATTGACCTATTCCGGTGACCTGATCACCAACGTTCTCAACGTTACAACCGAGACATTCGGCCCAGGTAAAGGCCTGGGGTCATTGAGCGAGCCGGACACCGTGCTCGGCCTGATCATGATGGTCGGATACGCTCTTCTCGGCTTTATCGGAGGGCTGGCACTTGCCATGAGGAGACGGATGGAGTGACCGTGATGGTGGTAGCCTGTTGCCCGCCGATCCGGGCGGGCCCAAAATTCAAATAATCATTCATCCTACCAACGGACATGGCCGATCCGGTGAAAGGGGGGCGATCGATCGTCGATATGTTCACCGGGGCGGTCCGAAAAAATCCCATTGCCGCCCTGGTGATTCTCTGGGCTGTGGTCTATCTGCCCCTCGCCTTTGGCCTCTCCGCGGCCATCGAGGAGGATACCTACGAGCTGATCCTGGACGGGGAGGATATCGTTTTCAGGTCGGATGGTTTGATGGTATACCATGATCGGGAGACGGGCGTGAAGGGCACTTTGCTCCTGGTGAATGGAAGCGGTGAGATCTCCGTCGAGGCGGAGGAAGGGT
>CBDVER010000044.1:0-8806 GCA_965373055.1 uncultured Thermoplasmata archaeon | reverse complement strand
ATGGATACCGACAAGATCAGGGGTGTCTGGGTCGGAGATGTCGACCCGAACGTTGATGGCCAGGAGCTCTACATATTCGGATATTCCAGGATACTCTATCAGGCGTACGGCTCATTCTCCACCGGATACGAGGTCTCCAACCTCTACGAGGACGTGGCCAGGGGACACGAGATCAGAATAGGAGACCTGCTTACCGACAGACCAGGTTACGAGATAGCCATCGTCGGTTACTCGGAAGCCTTGAAGGTCGTATACCCCTCGGGGTGGGAGGTTGAGACCGCATACACCTCCGGCGGTGCCACGGACGGGGTCGCCATCGGGGAGCTCCTCTCGGAACACGAGGGTTCCGAGGCGGTGATCCTCTCCCGGGACATGGGAGTATACCTCAGCTACTACAAACCGGACACAGATTCGTGGTTCACGGAGAAGATATGGACCTCACCTGGTCAGGGGCTCACCCCGGCCATAGGCGACCTGATGCCGGACAAGGCCGGAAACGAGATCCTCGTCGTGGGCCTATCCGTAGGACTTGAGGACGCCGCTGATGCCGGACACGGCCTTGCCACTGTATTGTACAGGGAAGGCGGTACATGGAAGTCGGTGAATGTGTTTGAGGTGGATTCCCTCCTGCACGGATGCGACATAGGCGACATCGACCCCACTATCGAGGGGAACGAGGCGGTAATAGTCGGTTTCACAAGAGAGGCCCATATGATCTGGTATGACCAGAGTGATTCCAGCTGGCACTCATCCCTGATATGCAACGACACGGGAAACCTGAGAAAGGTCGTAATTGCTGATATCCTCCCGGAGAACCCGGGGAACGAGATGGTGATAGCATCAAAGTCCGGGAAGGTCCTTCTCGCCTACGGTAGGGCCGATAACTGGACCGTTGAAACGATATACGACGGCGTCCCGCTTGCAAGGATCGCCGTGGGAGATATCGACCCGGACGAAGGACTGGAGATCTACGTTGGAGCGGACACCTTCAACGATCAAGGTATAAGCAACCCCACGATAATCGGCATCAAGAGGAGCGGAACGGATTGGATAACAGAGACCATCCTCTCCGACACCGACAAGAACAGAGGAGTGTGGGTGGCAGATGTCGACCCGGAGATCCGCGGCCAGGAGCTGTACATCTACGGCTATTCGAGGATCCTGTACAAGGCACACGGGACCTTCTCCTCAGGATTCGAGGTGACCGAGGTCTACACCGACACGGCCAGAGGACACGAGATACGGATCGGGGATCTGATGACCTCCCGATCCGGCCTCGAGATAGCCCTTGTGGGATATTCACGGGCGATGAAGGTGGTATCGTTCAACCGAGACGCCCCGGACCTGCCCCCACCCAGGATAACCGGAAGCGACAGCTTGACGATAGCCTCGGGAGAGGTCAAGGCCATCTCCCTGACCATTGAGGGATCGGGGCCCATTACCCTGGAGATCGATGTGGGCGACGATATAAATGCGGAGATCGCCCCCGGGACGCTGTTCATCAAGGGAGAGGCTACGATCACCGTCGATCCGGGCCACATACAGACCTCCTTTGACACGACGATACAGGTTACCGTAATCGGACAGGGTGGAAGCAGGCACCTGAACATCTCCATTTCAGTCACAGGCGACGAATCCCCTCCAACGATCATCGCAGCGGTCACCCCGGAGGGTGAGACCATCAAGGACGGCACCTGGGTCGGACCGGACGACGAATTAATCTTTTCGTTCAATGAGCCTATTGACAGAACAACTCTATCAGGGCTGAAGGTGACCATGGGAGGCCAGGAACTGGAAGGGGCAACGTTCAACCTCTCCGATGATGGTCTGGTGTTGACGCTTGACCTGAACAATGCAACCACGATCGGAACCATTGAGGTCCACCTTGTGGGGATGGCAGACCTCGCCGGGAATCCCCTCTCGGACCTGGTAATAGAGGTTCGGGTGGAAGTTTACTCCGAGGGAGATAGTAGCGACCTTGTGATACTTATCGTGGTCCTCCTGCTGATCGCCCTCCTCATCACGGGAGCCCTCCTGTACATGAGGAAGATGAAGGGTGAGGATGACGAGGAACAAACCCCTCAAGTACCACGTCAGATATAGCCGACCCGTGAACGATACCAGCGTAAAGGAACGGACGCTCTCATCATTGAGAGCCGCCATTGAAAGGGGGGCCGTCGACGAGGATATAATACCACTTCTCGACGCCATAAACAGGATCGACGAGCTGGTGACCACATCCTCCTGTTCGGGCAGGATACAGCTGATAGGCATGCCTCGGCCCGGGGACAAATTGAACTCGAACGTACTGGGCAAATGGCACAGAAGGATCCAGGAGGCCGAGCTAGAGGAAGCCCTGGGCAGATGGGATGGCAAGGGGATGCTGTTCCTGATGGCCCAACCCCTTCTCCTACACATGAGGGCCAGGGACCTTCAGACCGCCGTAAGGGTCAGAAATATATGTCAGGCTTCAGGCATGAAGTTCTCATCCATCAGATCGTTGAAAATGTCAAGAGGATCGGTGGAGGAGTGGGGGGCCACCGTTGAGGTCATGGGATCGGAGAGGATGGAAGTGCCCCTGCACGCCCTTCCCGATGATACACTGTCGGGAACCATCGGCCCTTTCGTGGGTTTTGCAAACGAACTGATCATACGCACGAGATCCCACATCCCAGTCCTGATCGACCTGTTCCTCGGCGGGCTGTGATCACGCCTTCTCAGAATATTCCATGCTAAAGGTTATTACGATGGAGGGACATCTCCGGGAAAGGTGTCATAATATGGCGATGATGAACCGTATCGGCGTTATCATGTACAATGCTGGCCTCATACTTATCCTTCTGATACTGGGCCTCACACTGAAGAACTTCAATTTTGACAGCCCGTCCAGCACGCTGGAATACAGCCAGAACATCAGGACGATGCTGGACCTGACCATAGGCATCCTGATCATGTACTCCCTGCTCCTGCTGCTGATAACCGCGCTATCCAAGCGAAAAAAAGGGCGGATCTACGGCCTGCTCGCTTTCCTTTACGTGATATTCCTTTCGGATATCGTTGTATTCAACTATTTCCCGGAGATATTTACCGAGATAGGCGAACCCGTATGGAAATACTCGATCATCGCGGTAACCTCCGGCGTTCTATTCCTTGTGCTCTTCGGCCTTGTCATACTTCAGCTTCCGGGAAAGACCGACGATGAGGCCCTTATAAAGGGGATCACGGAGAGGTTGAAGAAGGAGGAAGAGGAGAACATGTCCTTCTGCCCGAAATGCAAATACAAGGTGAAACAGGAGTGGCGATCATGCCCCAACTGCTCCGCCAGATTCGCACCTGAAACCCTCAAGAAATGAAGCTCAATGGCCGCGTCTTGATGTCCCGATCTTTCGGGCGGGTACCCCACCCCATATCTCATAAGGTCCGATCACCGTCTCCTTGGTTACAAGCGAGAGCGCACCCACCTGG
The DNA here is from genome assembly GCA_965373055.1 of uncultured Thermoplasmata archaeon. Taxonomy (GTDB): domain Archaea; phylum Thermoplasmatota; class Penumbrarchaeia; order Penumbrarchaeales; family Penumbrarchaeaceae; genus JAGLEG01. The sequence goes on along the minus strand of CBDVER010000044.1, from coordinate 5,341 downwards.
GCATAGTCCCCTATCCTGGCCCCCTGCATGATCACTGCAGACTGACCGATGTCCACGCCGTTTCCGATCACGGTCCTCTTCAGTTTCAGCACGCCTTTTTCCCCGATATGGGCCATGATGACGGCGTCCCCTCCGATGGTGACATTGTCCCCCAGCTCAACCAGATCGGGATCGTAGATGTACGTTGAGTTGATTATCGCTCTTTTCCCGATGGTCATGCCCATCATCCGATAGAACGTCACCAGAAGGAAGGTCGTCCGGGTAACCTCCGATATGAATATCCTGTTCAGAAGTATCACACCATTTACCAGACTCCAGTGGCCTGCGAAGATGCTGTAGTAGGGATACTCCCCCTCCTTCACACCTCCAAAAAGGTCCAGAAACCTCTTGAAGGATGCCGATGCGAGCATAAGGCAGATCCCGAACAGACAGTACGATAGGGCGAACATGAAGCAGAGGAGGAGAATGTCAAGCGCCCAGTGTGGCGTTAGGCCGTCGTATATGGTGAAAACCCATCTCATCACGAGGATGGACGGAAAAAGGGCAAGGGCAAGGATGATGGATATCAAAATGAAGTTGGGCATCCACGATATCTTTGAGAGAACAAGCATCACCGGGGGAATCCTGGCAGACCGCATGTCGTCAAGCACATCGGATCTCATTGGGATCTCCCACCTGGAGCCTACTCTTCATTGGCGCGCCTGTAGCATTCCAGGCTTGTTTTGTAAGCATTCTGGTAATCCCGGCTGGCAACGAGCTTCATTATGACCTCCAAGTCCTGTTTGCACCCCTCACCGCTTGAACGGCTTGAGGCCATCACCTTCTTGATCTTGGGGATCAGTTCGAACAGCTTCTTGCGTGCCTCCTCGGGAGTAAGATCTTCCTCGGGAGAGAGCGGCCTCTCCACCTGCTCTATCGTAGCCCTTCTCTGAGGCCTTGGTGCGGCTCCTGTTGAGGTCGCCTGGATCAATTTGTATATCTCGGCCTCCAGTCCTTCAAGGCCTACCTCGGCCGATACCACATCCAGTGAATCTATGTTCTCCCTAACCTTGTTTACCATGTTGGGTAGTTCGCCCACCGAGACCCCATTGGACACAAGTCGGGATATCTTCCCCTCCTGTGCCAGAAGCCGCCCCCGAAGCCGATCCAGGACCTCCAGAACTCCCTTGCGTTTGGTGATCTCACCCTCCAGCTGGGGGATCTTGCTGGTGACCTCCTCCACCGCACCCTCGATGTCACCTGCATCCAGCTTGATCCTCGCCTTGGTGTGAGAGGTCTTGTAATCCGCTATCGAAAGGCCGATCGATCTCGCCTCCCTGATCTTGCCCATCAGGTCCTCCATCTGCGCCTGCGCCCTTCTGAGTGTAAGTTGACTCTCCAGTTCCACCTTGATGGAGGCGAGTTTCTCCAGGGCATCGCCATACTTGTCATCATGGGTAAGTTCAGTAGCCTCATTGATGCGCCCCTCCACCTCCTCAAGTGCAAGTGAGAAGTTCGATCCCTCGGCCATGAGGCCCCTTATCTGCCGCTCGAGCATCGAGAACAGCCTGGTGTTCAGCTCGATGTCGATCTCGACCTGGACCCTGGTGACCAGTTCCAGAGCCTCATCGATCTTCCCATTATTGATGAGAGGGTCAGCAGCTGTAAGGCGTTCCCTGTACGGGGCCACATCCACTATCACACCCTCGGCTTCCGTCATGGTCTGTGTGATAAGGTCCATGCTCTCCCTCAGGATGTCCGCGATCCTGATCCCGATCAGTTCCGCCCTCAGTTTCCCGGCCTCCGATACGGCCTCAGCGAAGTTGCGTTGGGTATATGTGAGCTTGATATCATCGAACCTTTTCTCCAGCTCATTGACATCCTTACCCTCGTTCTTGAGGGCCCGCAGATCGTTCAGGATCGGTATGAGAAGCTGTTGATATTCTACCTTGAGCTCCTCGAGCCTCAGGAAGCCAACCCTCTCCCTTGCCTTGGCAAGGCTGCCTTCCATATCGGTGAACTCACCGCTTGCCATGGCTGCCTGCATCTCATCCAGCGCCTCTCTTACCGGGGATATGTCCACTCCACCTGCCTCCATCTCCGATATCTGCTGCTCGATCTCGGAGATCTGAGCCTGAGCCTGAGCGGTCTTTTTCCTCGCCTTCAATTTATCGGTGGCGGCTGTGGCCTTGTTGAGGAGATCCTGGGCACTTTCCAGTTTTCCGTCATCCACAAAACCCTTTGCCCGATCCAGGATCTTGAGCACTGGAGAGGGGTCAATATATGGATCCCTGAGGTCCTCTGCGCGTCTATTCTCGTTCGAGATGGATCCGTTCAGGTTTACTATCCAGTTCTCCTCGCTCACGGCCACCGCCCTTGCGGCGGCGTCGAGCAGGAGATCTACCATGCTCATGGCCTTGTCAATGTCCTCCTCGGATGTGGCGATCACCTGCTCCTTCTCCTTTATCAGCTTGATGTAGGTGGGTGAATCCTGCCCCTCTATTGAACCCGCCCTCGCTATGAGTGGCTCCACCGAGATCAGTATCGTCTCCAGTTTCTTGAGCCCTTCCGAGTTGATCTCCGATCGGACCCTTTTAAGGAGGTCCCTGGCCCCCTCGATGACCTGGGACGGATCGCACTCGTCAGCCCTGAGCGTTTTGAGCTCCTGGTGAAATGGATCGTATACCTCTCCTTTCGCCTCCTTGAGGATGGCATCGATGTCCAAAAATGTCCTTTCAAGGCCTTCCCTCACCTCCCTGTTGACCTTCTCGACGTCCGCCTCAAGCTCCTTCTTTATGGACTCAGCATCAGAGATGGCCTTCTCGATCCCCCCGCCATCAAACCCTTCAATGCCCCCTGTCAGGACATCCACCCTCTCCACGATCTCAGACAGGTCCTTTTCAGGGTCTGCCCTGGAAAGAAGCTCGATCCAATCATTGATCCCATTGATCATATCGACCAATCCCGAGATCTTCTGCTGATGATCGAGTTCATCTATCCAGTTCAAAGTGGGCTCATAATAAGAATCGAACATGTTCTGATCCCGATCGTTGATCGCCCTTTGAAGCTGCCCCACATGATCTGCGATCGGCTTGATGTCTCCGCCCCTCTCCCTGGCAGACCTCAATCTATTCTTGAGGGAGTGTATCCTCTCCTTGCAGGTCTCCTCGTCGAATTCCAACTTCTCAGCATCGGGCGCATCAATGATTTCCAGCTCCGGGAGATCTTCCACCTTTATGGCTTGTTCTCCCTCCTCTTTCAGTTCGGCAGCGGCTGCCTTTTTCGGCTTTGCCACCCTACGAACCCTGCCACCCTTCTTCTTTTTCTCCAGTCGGGATATCACGCCTTCAAGCTTCTTCATCGGAGATGTCAGCTGATCCGTGCCGTTATCGAGAGGGACATTCTTCAGTTTCTCAAGGGCCAACCTGACTTTGGATACATCGGCCCCTTCGGATTCCAGGTCGTTCACCCGACCCTCAAGTCGAGTCAGCTGATCCGTTAGCTCATTGTTATCCCCTTCGGACATGACATTCCCTCATCACCGGGCCGTTTTATAGCACAGGCTAACTAAAACTGACCTCTCAATTTTCGATACTTCCTACTAATTATATAATATATCCCATTGAAAGAGGTAATGTGCGAGTGGACAATATCAATGATACAAGAATATCTATTTTTTCACATCTTCCCCATCCTTTGGCTTTATCGTGGTCTCCATGATATGCTGGGTGTCTTTTATCTCGACCCCCAGGCCCGGTTTTGGTAGGGAGCTGATAGCCTCTCCTTTCGTATCGGTATAATCCTCCGGGGGTTTCGAGCCGTAGAGATCCTCGAAGGAGACCACCTCTATCTCCTTCTTCGCCTCCTTGCCGAACAGGTCTTTCCCCTCCTCTTTCATATTGTCCACATACTCCTGGAACTCCTTCTCTTTCTGCTTCTTCTCCTTTCGGAGCTTGATGACGAAATAGGCGGATACACCTCCCAGTAGAAGGATGCCCATCAGCATGGCGATGAGTACAGGCCAGTTCTTGGAGATGTCCCCCTCTCCGAAAGGGGAGGAGCCATCCCCGGAGGAGGTCGTATCGGATGCAAGTACACCAACCTCCAGAGCCCCCTCACCAGCCGAGTCCGAAAGGATGTATCTCTCTGCGAGCCCTTTGTTCTCGTAATATGTTGTCGTGTGAGATACAACGGCAAACAATGAGAAATCATCTGCGCTTAAGGGATACTTCATGCCGTTTTGGTTCAGCTCCGAAAATGGGATTATAAACACCAGCGTATTCAATCCGGACAATGCACCCTGGCTCCTGTTGTCAAGTAAGCCGTAATATCCCCTCTGGGCATATATGTCCACATCGGACGGGAGCCTGCTGGGAATGGCGTCCCACCCTGATATGTTCTTCAGATCCGGATCCATCTCTGAATAGTTATTGGATAGGATGAATACCCGATACTGATAGCTCCCGTCGGCCTCGATGGAATGAGAGACCTTGAGTGATATCTCCAGCGTGTTCACCCTTCTCAAACAGGATATGCTTATGATGTCCACACCGTAGACCTCCGTTGTGAAGACCGAGAAATCCCTTCGGTCATCCTCGTCCAACTTCCAGGCCTCGTGGAACTTGACCACATCCTTCAATGGGTCAGTTATCATCTTACTCAGGTCCCCCACAGCGACGTCCTCCGGGCTCTGAACGAACACCTTCAGGGTGGCCTTCGACATCAGATAGCCATCCGATACGGTCAGTGCAATAGCCCTGTTGCCGCTCTTTTCGCCCGGGTAGGCGTGAACTATGGCCCTCCCCGTCAAGGTTGTCCCGTCCCCCATATCCCAGGTGTAGGTGAGATCGTCCCCATCCGGATCTGGGCCAACGATGCATTCCAGTTCCAGCTCCTCATCGGGCATCAGGTTCGTGTGGTTTCCCCTGACGATATTGATGGATGGTTGAGGCGGCACCTCGTTCACCGGTTCAACGGTCACGGAGATGTTCACGGTATCCGTTCCCATATTCGGGTCCTTGAGAACGAGGTTCATGAAGTAGGTGCCCACATCCTGCTGAATGGGCGAGATGGAGATCGTCCCGTTATCGCGATTCACATCGAGGAAGGATATGGACTCGTTGGTTTCGAATGTTAGCATCTCGATAGGATCATCAACGTCAAAATACACTATCTCATATCTCTTTATTATATCCTCATCGATCCCAATGGCAAAGGAATCACCATGGACCTCGATCCCCCCTAAAGAGGATATAACGGGCAGGTCGTTCACGGACCGGACGGTGATATCGATGGTGTCCGATACCGAACCATCCCGATCGTAAGCCTTGAATTCCAGGGTCTCGACCCCATTCCAGTTCGG
>CBDVER010000043.1:0-8818 GCA_965373055.1 uncultured Thermoplasmata archaeon | reverse complement strand
CATTGAGGTACCATAATTTCGAGCATAGTATAGGTAGATACCATAACTTCCCGGATCCCTGATCGTCACATTGGTTAAATCAAATTGGTATGTATACCTGGAATATATCCCATAACTACTGGTACTCTTTATCTTCAGGCCAACGCATTTGAGATAACCGTAGTAATTGTAAATGCCATAGCTTCCTGTACTCGTGAGGGATATATCTTTTCCATCTATGCGGCCTCTGTAGTTGTATATCCCATAGGTTCTGGAACTAACAATATTGAGTTTCTCCGGATATAGATATCCATAATAGTTGTACACACCAAAATTATTCGAGCTAAGGATGCTAACGTTATACAGCGTAACTCTATTCGCTGATCCACGAAGGTATAATCCATAACTGTATGAGCTGTAGATCGTGGTATTTGCCACATATGCATCACCGCTTCCCGAGAATTCGATACCGTAGTAGGTATCCCGTATGTAGCAGCTCTCGATATTCGCATATCCCTCGATATCGAACCACCAATATGTAGTGGTGGTTGTAAAGTTTGAATTGATTATGTTTAGAACACCACCGCTGTAAACTCTAAGAGAGTAAGAGCTTCTGAACCGCACATCGGAACCGGATATGATCAGGGTACCACGTACATAGATCGACCCATACTGATCCCATTCCACTTCACTGTATATCATCGTTGTTCCCGCGTTAACCGTGAAACCTGAGTTAAAAACCCAATCGACGTCTTCATCGCCCTGGGGGGCCTCATCATTATCACCCTGGGGGGCCTCCGCTCCAACGGGTATGATCATGGAAAATGCGACCGTTAGGAGAAAGATTACTGACAGTACTACCAAGATACTATTTCGGGCTTTCATGTGTCCCACCTACCTCTATCGGGATATCCAGCAACCTATGTGAGAATCTGGATCATTCGGCTACTAGCCTCAAAGTATCACCTTTTTACCATATCTAATTTTCCATCAAGTGCGGGACTCCATTTCATGCTGGGTTGGCCGTCCAGCATTTGAAATATCACGACGGAAAGGTGATTATCCTCCTGATCATGTTAAGGTATTTAATCGGTGATACGGCCGTTCAACGCCTGGTTTCAAGCTGTTAGGGCGCTCAGAACGAAAGTTCGCCGACCTCCGCCTCCACCGCTTTCAGGATCTTTCCGGATGCGATCAGATCGTACACCTTGAGGATATCCGGGTGGAGAGGCCTGTCCTCCTCCATGAAGGGGACCACCTCCCTGATGAGGTCGTAGGCAACCTTCGTCCCCTTGCCCGGGTTCAATGGCTTGTGGAAATCCAGGGCCTGCGCAGATGCCAGCATCTCGATCGCAAGGGTGCCTATAACGTTCTTGTGTATCTCCTTGAGATGCCTTATCCCCACCGGGGCCATTGATACGTGGTCCTCCTGATCCGCCGATACCGATATCGAATCCACCGATGCCGGATGCGCCAGGACCTTGTTCTCCGACACCATGACAGCCGCAGTGTACTGGGCAACCATCAGCCCAGAGTCCATGCCCGCATCCTTTGTCAGGAACGCGGGGAGCCCGGACAGTACGGGGTTGAGGAGCCTGTTCGTATGTCTCTCGGACAGGCTGCAGATCTCCGACATTCCTATCTTCATCAGATCGACGGCTATGCCGATCGGCTGTCCATGGAAGTTGCCTGCACCGATATGGTCCATATCATCGGGGAAGAAAATGGGATTGTCCACAACGGAATTCAGCTCGATCTCAATGGTCTTTCTGGTATAATGCCAGACGTCGATCGACGGCCCCAGCACCTGGGGGGTGCATCTCATCGAGTACCCATCCTGAACTTTTCCTGACGGGCTCTCCAGGATCTCGGACCCCTCCAGCAGCGCCAGGAGGTGACGTGCGACCTTGATCTGTCCATCGTGGGGGCGCAGGGCATGTACCCTGGGATCGAAGGGCTTGAGGACCGTATGAAGCGCGTCAAGGGCCATGGCGGATGAGATAATGGCCGTCCTTATCAATTTCCTCGCATCCTCGAGAAGGAGGCACATCTGTCCAACCATGACCTGTGTTCCATTTATCAGCGCCAGGCCCTCCTTGAACGTGGGTTCAAGAGGAACCATTCCCGCCCTCTTCAGGCCCTCCATCGCCTTCATCTTCTCTCCGTTATATCTGACCTCTCCCTCGCCAAGCAGCGTTTCCGCTATCTGCGAAAGCGGGCTGAGATCGCCCGAGCATCCCACGGAGCCCTTCTCGAAGACCACCGGAATGACACCTTTATTGATCATGTCGATATACATCTGAGCGGTGGATAACCTCAGGCCCGAGTGCCCCTTGGTCCAGACGTTCGCCCGACAGGCCATGGCCGCCCTCACCTCCTCCTGCGGAAGCTCATCTCCTATGGACGCGCTGTGGGAGAAGATGATCTTCTTCTGGAGCTCAAGTCCCTTTTCGGGCGTTAACAACACGGAGGCGAGCTCGCCTATCCCAGTTGTGACGCCGTATATCTTCTCCCCCTCTTCCACCAATCTGGATACCATCTCCTGGCACCTGTTTATCTTCTTCTCGGCATCCCTGCAAAAGACCAGGGTGTTCCCGTTTCTCGCTATGTCGACGACATCCTCTAATGTCTTTATATCTCCATTGTAAACTGTATCCATCGAAAGGGCCCCCGAAACTTTGATGGGACACATATGATTCGATATTTATATTATGCCCAGAATGAGCATTTCCAGAATGGGCCTGATAGATTGTTTTTTCTAAACGGAGTTAACTTTAAGTATCCTCCTGTTCTTCCTTGGAGGGATGGTCGATCGAACCGATGACAGGCAGATATCAGAGACGGCCCCACCCTATTCGCTTGTGACAGTGTGGAGGACCATAAAGGATAAAGGGGTCCTCAAAGCATTGGATGATCCGGAACAGGGACCGCATGTTCACCTGACACTTCTTCTGGGGACGATACTTGTTGTATCCTTCTTTATCATCGCCATCACCAAATTCATGTTATCATAACCCCCGGAGACACCCATCGGGAAAACATGTTTTCAACCCCATAATTTCCAGTGGAAAAGAGTTAAATAATTACAGGATATTGTTGTGTCTGGAGGTGGCGAAAAATGGCGGATATGATATTTCCACCCTGCCCGAAATGTGAGAAGGGAAATTTGATCCCTTTTTCCAGAGGACAGGATATATTCGAACTCTGGAAATGCACCAACTGTGCTTACACGATCAACAAGCGGTGAGGTGAGTGAACCCCTGGACAGCGGGACCGGGGCGGAGACGGTCGTTTTGCGAATGATGGGTAAATTTTTTAATAACTACCTGAGGAAAAGCTCGGAGGACCTACCGTTCCTTCGAACTATCAGGTGTCCCTTCCTCTTGAGCGAGTGAATGTGATAGTTGGCCACCTGTCTGGTGATATCCAGTTTTCTCGCAACCATACTCTGGGATATCCCTGGATTTATCAGTACAACGTCCGTTATCTTCTCCTCCAGGTCCTGTGGGACGTTACCGTTGGATGGGTAATAACGCCTGAATACGCCGATCTTCTTGGAGCGTATCAGGTCCTCCTTCTCCAGTTTGATCAGATGATGGGATAGGGTCCCGTTCTTGATGCTCATGTGAAGCCTGAGCTCCGTGAAACTGGCTCCAGGCATCTCCATTATCATGTGAAATATCCTCGAGCGGTTCTTATTCCTCATAAGATCTTCCAGGGAGTTCAGCCTCTTGTAACCCATTTCATCGCCCATATACTCCTAGGTCAGAGGCTATTTAATGGTAATCCCGAAATTAGCTCATGTGTGACAGGTCGCCCATTATCGAGACCCCTTCCTTCTCAATAGATAATACCCACCACCCACCGCGGCCATGATCGCCATCACCAGGAACAACCACCTGAGGTCAGGGCCCTCATCTTCATCGGCACCTCCACCTTTCTCGAAGGGGATGACCCTGTCGAGATCGTACTTCGATCCGTGAAGCTCGATGACGCCCCCCATATAGCTCTCGGAGGCCATACCCTCGACCCATGATGAGACCATTGAATTCTGCCTCGGGGGCGTGATCACCAGGGATACCTGCGTATTCAGAACGAGGCTCATCTCCACGCCAACCGCGTAAGGTACCCTCAGCTCGGGGAACTCCCACTCCTTGATGGGGCGGAGCACCTTGAAACCGCTTCCGTAGATCCCAACGGCCCAATAGATGTCAGTATGGGACGGATCCACCTCTATCGTCGCCTCCTTGGTTCCGGATGTTCTTGAGCCAAGCGGCCTGTGCTCGTAATCGACCGTGCCATCGTTGCCAAAATCGATGTTGAAGGTAAGGTCCGCATACTGCATATCCCTGAGTTCGATAGGGGTATATTCCAGGGTAATATGTATCTCGGTTGCCCCCTCGGGGACCCAGACCAGCCTGGACTGGTTTTGTACCAGCAGTGGACCATCCTGATTCTGTGCGTATCTGGCGAACTCCCCACGCCAGGATGTGTGAAGTCGATCCGTATGGAGCTCCTTGAGATCATCAACGATGAATACCTCCCTTCCGAAATATACCTCCATGGCGTCAGCGACATCGAACCGCTTCCCTGGATTGGTCACCCGGAGGCGTTCCAGCGTCAGTGAGATACCCACGCATTTCTCGGCATCCACAAGCCCGTAACCCTGGGCCCAATCCATGACCCTACCATCCCAACCTACCTCGGCCTCCCCAAGGTCCTCGGGTTCCGGCACCCCATTATCGTTATCGGTATCGGTCAGAGGCACGCCGTCGGGAGATATGTAGTTGGCGGACTGCTCCATTATCCACTCGATCTCGTGGATCCTGTTGAAAGGGTCGGAGTACCAGGTCCCTGGATCATCCCCCGAATAATCCTCCCACCGATCCGAGATGGTAAGGCTGGGCGCCACCTGATACATCAGAGCGGCCAGTCCCGAGATATGGGGTGTGGCCATGGATGTGCCCGAGATGGCCAGATAATATGGGTTGGGATTTCCGTTCAACACCGCCATGGCCGAGATGACGGTGGCCCTTGCGTGTGCGGACCATATCTTCACACCTGGTGCTGTGACATCCGGATATGTCTGGTTCTTTCCCCGCTCACCCCTGGATGAGAAATAGGCGATCCCCGATCCGTCGCGCTCCGATGCAGCGACTCCGATATTGGATGGTATCAGGCCGGTGGGGGAGGCCGTGAGCTCGTTTCCCTCATGCTGCTCGCTTCCCGAATTTCCCATGGCGAACACCACAAGGACATTGTTTTCGAATGTCAGCTTCTGGCAGATCTTCGTGGTGGCATCCTCTGGATCGTATTCCGAGGCCCCGCCACCCCATGAGTTGGAAACCACCCTGATATTGTCGGAATTTGGCGGGCGGGAGTTCTCGTACACCCACTCCAGCCCCTGGAGGGTGTTCGTCAACGTGATAGCCACATCCCCCACACAGAGGCCGATCAACCTGGAGTCGGGTGCCACACCCTGCCTGGCACCTGCAGATGCGTCACCGTTTCCGGCGATCGTCCCGGCGCAGTGTGTGCCGTGGCCGTACGAGGTGTCCGAATTCTCCAGCTCATACCATGGTCCCCCGGGAATATCGGACTTGAGGTTGGTGATCGTTTTCGTCCCATAGTCCAGGTCCGGATGGCCGGCGTCGATGCCTGTGTCAACAACAGCAACGGTGACTCCCTCGCCCGTAGCCTGTGGGAATGTGGTCCTCGCCCCAGATATCCATGAATTCCACGCCACCGTTGCGTTGATCGTCGTAGTCGACTCTTCCATCAGCAGTTCCATCTCGCCATCGTACTCTATCCAGATGGTCCGCTCGTACAATGAAAGGGAGTTTACCTCGATGGCTGTCCCGTCAAAGACGGCCATGGGGAGAACGGTGAATCTCATCACGATCTCCAGACCGTTATCCTCGGCCCATCTGATATCTCGATCTATCGGGTCGTCCCTGAACCGGGCAATGACCCTGATCTCATCATCATGCGAGCTGTCCAGAAGTATGGACCTCAGGTACGGGTCCACGCGGAGGTCCGAGAAAACCGGCTCCTCCCTGACCAGGTCAGGCAGAGCATTTAGAGCGGGCAGGATAATGAAAATCAGTATAATTGCTGTTGAGATCGACCTGATGAGCCTCATGATGCCACGTTCCTTCATTCTGCAGTACTCCATTGGTCTCATTTTAATATATCTATTTTGGATGGGTGTTTAATACGCCGATCATCGATCCGGCATCCATCGTGCCACATATATACTATCAAAACTGACAATATATAAATACTCCGAACCTGCAATCAAGTGCCCATGAAGGAGAGGCCGGAAGGCAGGCTTATCTCGGCATCGGAGGTCGAGCGGTGGAGCTACTGCCCTCTCTCCTGGTATCTGGATAGAAACCGATCGGATAAAATACCCCCGGACGAGAAGCGTCGGGATTTTGCTAAAGGCGATCTCGAACACGAGAGGGTATCGGAAGAGGCCCTGGATGTTATCAAAGCTCGGAAGCACCAGGACGAGGCCAGGATGATCACGACCGCGTTCCTTTTCTTCGCCCTCGTTCTATTCACCATAGGGTCCTCCATGGCAATTCTGGCCGGCCTCGGAGTTGTTACGCCGAATCTCTGGTCGATACTTCTGGTTTTCATCTCCCTCATCCTGATCAGCATCTCACTGGCCATTTATTTCAAGAGGGCAAGGCGGGAGAGAATGGAGGTGGAGGATCAACTGATGAGGAGGAATAAGGGGAAGTGGGGGGGTTGGAACCTCTCGGGCCCCTTTCTTTTCTATATCCTAGGGGCCCTCATGATGGTCAACGGCCTATTGATATTACGTCCGTTCGGGATGGGGATCGATGAAGCCGTAACATCGATATCGATCGTCCTTTTCGCCATCTATTTCATCCTTCTGGGCCTCGTCCTGATGCTCCTGATACGCCCCAAGAAGGTCAGCCAGAAACGTGTGAGATCGATAATGATCACATTGGTGGTAGTGCTGATCATATCACTATCAGTATTTCTCCACTATCTCTCGGACAGCATAGATCCAGAGGGGTATCTAGGTTTTCTCCTCCTTGCTGTATCTCTACTCTGGTTCATAGGGGCCCTGATATATGACTGGATGGAGAGAAGGAAGGAGCAGCGGAGTAGAAAAATGGACGAGTTCGATCCCTCGGACCTCCCTATCATCTCACTGGCCCTTCTTGGGGTCCTTGTCAGCTCATTAACACTATTGATCCGTGATGATGGATCCGACGGCTACCTGTTCATATCCATCATATTCTCGCTCATATGGCTTCTCGCTGCAATCTTCTTCATATTAAGGGGCGAGGTGTGGAGGCGGAACGCCCGTGAAGGGCTCAAGGGCATGTCGCTTCCCGAGGATTCAAACATATTGAGGGCCGACCGATCCAGAAAGGAAGAAAGAGGTAAGCCCCTGAGATCCACCAGGCATTTTCTGATCGGAATGCCCGACATCATCATCGAGGAGGAGGGGCTAAAGGTCCCTGTAGAATTCAAATCCGGAAAGCCCCCGTTCAAACCCCATTTCAGCCATGTGATGCAGCTTGGAGCCTACCTGATCCTGGTGGATGAACAGTATAACCAGACATCAGATCACGGCTACATTGAGTACGGTCCGGACAAGGATAGTAGAAAGAGGTTTCAAATTGACTGGGACATGATCACAAAGGCTCAGGTCCTCTCGAAGGTTTCCGAGATCAGGGATTCCGAGAGATCCGAAGTGGCCCACAGGAATCACAACAGACCTGGCAAATGCAGGTCATGTTCGCGTAGGGACGGCTGTCCGGAGAGGTTGAATTAAGATAACGGAAACGCAGGGCGGGGCCCTGCGTTCCATTCGATCCGCTCACGGATCAGGAGTAGCTCGAGTTGAAGCGGATCTTCTTTCCGGGCCTCTTGCTGTGTTTGTGCTTGTTGACCGAGGGGCGGGCTTTCTCGGCCCCCAAACCCTTGTATCTGAGTCCCCTTCCCTTTTTACCTGCAGAGGTAAGGCCGCGGTAAACACGGCCGGTATGCTGAACCTCATGGATCCAGTTGATCTTCGGGTCGCTCACGATCACCGGATGATGCGGGTCCACCATGATAACCTCATACCATTTATGATGGCCATCCTCGCCCACCATATATGAGTTCAGAACCTCGAGATTCGTATATCTCCTTGCAGTTCTCTCCTCCGCGATCCTCTGGATGTTCTTCTGGACCCTCATCTTGGTTATCCCCCTCCTCTTGGCCCTTCTACCCTTCCTGATGGTCCTCTTCCTCAAGGATCCCATTCGAACTCTGGCCCTGATCACGACATAACCCTGCTTGGCCTTGTACCCTAGTTTCCTGGCCCTGTCCAATCTCAGGGGTCTCTCCACCCGAACAAAAGTATGTTCATGCCTCCAGAGGATAAGCCTCTGGTGGTTCAATTCCTTCGTCTCTCCATCTTTGGGCCTCTTCCATGCCTCGCCGATGTAGTGATAAACGCTCTTGGACATATGTTTCACTTCCCTTGGGATTCACCCGTTTTGGGGGCACATTTCCCGATATATCTGCTATCCGTTCCACGGATGCGGGTTTCTGACGAAAAGATAACCCCTATTTATTTGTATCCCTGATAGGAAGAGTTGGTCAGAACCGCTCCCCGGGCCCCAATTTCCCCGGAGTAAAACGCTTCTTGTAGAGGAATATTAGGTTCTTGAACCCGTCCTTCCAGGTGTTGAGGGCTTTTTCCCCGATCCTGACCCTGTAGGGAACGGAGATCTCCCTTGCCCTCACATTCGGGTTCCTGAAGGCCTCTATCTTTATCTCCTCGGACATGGGCATACCGTCCGAGGTG
>CBDVER010000042.1:0-8883 GCA_965373055.1 uncultured Thermoplasmata archaeon | reverse complement strand
GGACTCGAGACCCATATACTTCTCAAGGAAGCGGTTTGATCAATCTGCCACCACATGCAGGACCCCTGCACTGTAGTGTACCCAGACGTTGTCCTTGATCTTCCTGGTGAGCTCCGAGAGGGCATTGTACACGTTCTCGTCGGTGGTCCCCAACCGTTTCGCCACATCCACGGTCACCCAGGGCTCGTTGCCGTAATCGCCGTCCCTGATCAACTCATAAAGCTTCCTCTCGAAAGCGGTAAGATCCTTCATGGCCATCTGCTCACCACCCCCATTGATCCGGTGGCTCATCTCCAACCGGTTCGGCCGACCCCGCCGTCGCCCCATCTCTTCTTGACCACCCTGAGCTTTCTCCTCTTTCCATCCGCGGAGATGGAGGGTATCTCAAGCTGGTCCTTCCTCTTGATCCTTCCGGGGAAGTACTTCAGGAGCACGACCCTCGATACGGACTGGATCCACCTGTACGGGACCCCCACGCTCGCCCCATCTTCCACGAGGTCCTCGTTCGTCTCGGTGATGATCAGCTCGTAGACCTCTCCGTTATCCAGATCCACAACAGCGTCCTCGATTATCCCAAGGGAGATCCCCTTGTCCGTGATGACCTCCAGACCCTGAAGGTTAGTGACCTCTGTAAGCATATCTTATCCCTCACCTGCATATATCGGAGCCGTTATAATAAATGTATACCCATGGCCCCTTGTACATGGGTTAAATGGCACTTCTCCACTTTAATACTTTTTAATATCATGAATGGAAGAAGTTCGATAGAATGAACTCATGATACGGGAGCCCGATCTCGGATATCATCTTCCTGACCGATCCTATATCATAGGGCACCTGAACCCTCTCCACCTCTAGGTCGCAGGAAACTTTCACGAATGATGCGCTCCCCCCGTTCTCCGCCCCCACTGCCCCGGGATTGACATACAGCCTACCGGTGGTGCCCCTGAGCAGGAGATATGAATGAGTATGTCCGAAGAACAGCACGTCCCCATCGACGTCCGAATAGAAACCGTCCAGGACCTCCGCGGTGGGCGAGGGAAAATACGGCACACGGGACCCGCAGTCCAGGGGGTGCCTGTGCATCATCACCGCCCTTCCCAGGGGCGTCTCCATGGATCTCACCATGGGAAGGTCCCCCAGGAAATCCACCTGATCTTCTGAAAGCTGGGACCTCACCCCGTCGTGATGAGGGCGGCGGGGGACGATCCCCGTAGGCCCGAGCTCGGTGCCGTGGACCGTGTTGTGATCGTGGTTTCCCATGACGCATCGAAACCTCCCGTCACCCATTACGATCTCCAGCACCTCGGATGGCCGGGGGCCGATACCCACGAGGTCGCCAAGTACGAATATCCGGTCAATACCCTCAAGCGGCCTCAGGACCGCCTCCAATGCACTGAGGTTCCCGTGTACGTCGGATATGACCGCAAAGGGTTCCATACGTGCCTGAGGTCGGGGGTGCATCATCAATCTTTTGGAGAGGGCACATCTACGGGGCCGTCCCTTGGGGCCCTCCTGATGGGAGAGAAATCCCTCCCCTTGACCCTATTCTCATCCCCCTTCACCACCCTGCGGAAGGGGCGGGCCTGGATCCCCCTCCCCTGCATTGTCCCTCCCCTCCGATCCAGCTCACGATCCATGCGCTCATCCTCCATATCTCCCGACCTCTTGATGCGGAACCAGAGTACAGCACCTGTTGTGCCTATCACTATCAGCACCGCCAGGACGATACCTATAAAGCCCCAGAGGCTCAAGGCCTCGACATCGACATCCTTCGAGTATGTTGACTCGTCCCCATCCCCGTCCCTGATCGTCAGCCTGACGTTGTAGGTGCCGCCCCAGGTGTAGGTGTGCTCCACTGTCGGACCCTCCGTCTCCACCTTCTCGCCGTCGTCGAACTCCCAGATATAGGAAAGTCCCCCCATGTCCCAGCTGTCGTCGATGGCCTCGGCGGTGAAGGTGACCTTCCTTCCGTCCCTGTCGTGGGTGAAATATCCGCTGGGCGGGTCGTTCAGCACGTGGACGTTGATGGAGGAGTGGCCGATGCCGCCGTGCCCATCGGCCACGGTGAGGTTGATGGACCAGAGGCCTGCCGTCTTGAAGATATGTTGCACCCAGGGGCCGGTATACTGATAGGATATCCCGTCGGTCACGTTCCAGCTGTATTCGACCATGTCCCCCTTATCGGGGTCGCTAGACAGTGCCCCGGAGACGTACACCTCATCTCCCTCATGGACCATCAGGGTCACCATGGAGGGCCCGGTGTAGGGCGGGGCCCCCTGATTGACGGTGATGGCGCCTTTATCAATAAGCGCCACAGGGTCCGAATTCAGCACCACCACGGCCTCCTCCCACACCGCCGAGAGGCCGAATGAGTTGGTCACCGTGAGGACCACGTGGTAAACCCCACCCCGGTCGTACTTGTGGGACACGATATCGCCTCCGGCCGTGATCCTGCCATCGCCGAAATCCCAGAGAAGGGAGATATCATCCCCGTCCGGGTCCTCACCCATATAGTGAAATACCACATCCTCCGAGGCGTGGACCTCCTTTGACGATATGCCCATCTGCATCGTGGGAGGGCGGTCTGCCCTTATGGACACGATCGCGGTGGACTCGCCCCCTTCGGAATCCACGGCCTTGAGGGTTATCATGTACAATCCGCTCTCGTGGAAGGTGTGAACAAATATTGGATCGGACCCCTCGGAGAAGCTCCCGTCGTTCACCATCATAGAATATGACACGATCTCCCCGTCGGGATCGTATGACGAGCCCAGGGTTATGCTGAGGGGCTCGCCGACCTCGATGACGTCGACGTCGGGGTCCAGCTCGTACACTATGACGGGGTCAATGTTCTGTGAAAGGTAGAACAGGACCATCTGCGAGAGGTCCCGGTTGGCCTCCCGGCCCATTACGCTGTTATCCAGCAGGTGTGGGACGGAGACCACGACCCTTCCCTTCCCATGGGCGGTGGTGACCATAGCACAGAGAGAGCCGGCCGTATAGTAGACCGCATTCCCCTCCCCTGACACCTCCAGGGATCCCTGGAAGGTCGCGGAGATCCACGGCAGGGTCCCCACCAGGTCCGAGGATGGGTTCTGGAGGAGGAGGTCGTTCACCTTCCCCTCCTCCGTTGTGGAGATGCCCAGCGGCTCCAGCAGGTCCCTCACCACCGCGGCCTGGTTGATGTCCCCCGGGTCCACAATAATGAAAAGCTCCCCACCCTGATGCGAGAAATCTAGTATCTCCTCCCTCTCCTCATCCGTGAAGGGGCGCTGAGGTTCGAAGAGCAGGTAGCACTTGTAGGAGTTAAGGGTGCCGCCGCTGACCGGCCCGGCCATCTCCTTGAGGTTCGTCCCTGAACTGTTCCACTGCCTCAGGAGCTCATCGAAACCTCCGAGGTCGGAATGGTAGCCATCCACGTAGAAGCTCTCCTGGGCCCCGAAGACCGCGGTCCACACCCGCCCTGCAGGGTGGATCACCGAGTTCCCTAGAACATCCGTTGTCGAGATGCGATATTCAAAGGCCCCCCCGGGCTCTATATCCGTCGGGTACGCCCTGACCTTTACCCAGCCGGTAAATGGGTCCGTCTCGATGACATTCAACGGTATCCTATACCAGCTCGTCCTGCCCTCCTCACGGTACTCCAATGTACATATCGAGATGTCCACGCCGGTATCATCCCTGATCCTGAAGTTCAGGCCCCCCTCCGGCCCGAATGGATCGTACACGGACCTCTGGCGGTGCCACACCTCGGGGGGAATGGCCTCACCGTCGAACCTCACCGTGGAAAATCCATCAGGTGGAAAGGTGATGGTCGAGCCCCATATGGTGTTCACGATGTATCGATACTCCAATCCGGCGGCACCGTCCACCGCCCTCGCCCCCTGAAATCTTCCACCGTCTGAAACCAGGTCCACGAAGAACGTATCCCCGCCCATGATCACCTCGGCCCGGACTGTCGAGATGTTGCCAGGCGTCTCGCTGGTAAGCAGGAGATCGATCTGGCCCGGCGCGGCATCGGTCCAGTTCAGCCTGTGGGGCCTCAGGTCAACGGCATTGGTGGATCGGACCACGAAATCGTCCCAGCAGGTCCCCTCGGAGGAGGCCAGCCCCTCATATCTACTGTCGAAGAAATCCCCCCTCCCGGGCAGATATATGCCGAAATATATGGCATCTCCGGAGTGTATCCCCCCTCCCAGGGAGTGGAGGACCACGCCCTCCAATCCGGCCGCCGCCTTCTCGGCGCTCTCCCGGACCCTCTCATCCACACCCTGCCACCTGGACAGGACCTGCAGAAAATGGTAGACATCACGATAGTTCTGGTTATTTGGCGTCATGTCGATTATGGCCCGGATCGACCTGTAGGTCTGAGAATCATCGTAGGCGGTGTAGAACAGCTGCTGTGCCAGCTCCCTGAAATGGGGGAGGAATGCCTCCCTGAACGCCTGCAGGTCTATCCCCGCCAGGGTCCATCTGTTCAAGGCGTTCAGGTCATACTCCTCCCCGTAGATCTCAACGACCTCCGCAATGGATCCGGCCAGGGTCGTGGAGCTGTTCACGATGGCCGGTATCACCAGGTCGTATCTCGCCCCGTTCGCTGGTATCTCGTCGAATGAGCCGATCATGTACCTCGCGTGGTCCATCACCTCATATGCGGCCTCCACCATGCCCATCCAGCATACGTCGAATGAGATCACGTCCACCGGCCTGGAAATGGTGCTGTCCACGGCGGACCTGAACGAGGAGCCAAAATCCTCCAGGGCCATCTTGCTCTTGCTCGTATCGTCTCCGGTGAAACCGTCTATCGGGCCCCTTGCATGCCCCTCCATGATGACCATGTATCTGTCTGCAGGGTATTCGGTGAAGCCCCATGTGAGGAAATCCTCCAAAGTGGAGGGATCGTTCATGTCCAGCTCGCCGAGGGTGTCGTCGAGCAGGTCCGAGGCGATCACCAGGGGGTCATCATCCCGAAGGACCCTGTAGCGCCTTGTCCCGTTCCAGTTCCCGTTGCTGCTATCCCCTCCGGGTATCCTGTCAAGCTGGACGATGATATCCAGGTCCGGGGAGGACCCCACCTTCTCCATCTCGTTGAGATCCCGGATGAGGTCGTCCTCCAGTGTGGAGTCGCCGTTCATGTAGACCAGGATCGTCCAGCTCTCTCCGGACCTATGCTCATATCCGCTTCCTTCCGCAAGGACGGAGATGGGTCCCGCCGAGATCAGCACGGCCAGCAGTACGATCACGGGGATGCTCTTTTCGTTCACGGAATGGAAAAGGCCCGCTATCCGATTTAAGGATATCCGTACACTTTTGTACTTTGGCCTACTCCTCGCTCAAACCCGGTGGGCCCTTCTTCCTCGACAGGAGGAAGATCACCACAGCGGCAGCCCCCACAAGGACCAGGGCGATCACTATGATGAACAGCAGCCAATCCTCGCTCTGCCCATCCTCCGGGTGGGACCCCTTGTCCTGAGGGTCGGTATCGGCCCGGAACTCCTCCAGGTTAGTGTAGCCGTCGCCATCGGGGTCCAGGTCAAAATCGGCCGGGTCCAGGGGGTCGAGGCCGTACTCCAGCTCCCAAATATCGGGCATGCCGTCATTGTCATCATCGGGATCCTCGTTATCCCCGATCCCGTCCCCATCCGTATCCTCCCACTCATCCTTGTCAAGGGGGAATCTATCGGCATTATCACCAATACCATCTCCGTCGGTGTCCTCCCACTCATAACGGTCATCCGGGAACCGGTCCCGGGAATCCGGCACGCCGTCCCCGTCGGAATCCGGCTCATCCTCCGTCCTGAACTCCAGCGAGAACGGCTTGATGAACACTTTTCTGCCGTAATGGTCCAGAAGCCCGTTCCCTATCTCAAGTAGATAGCCCGTTCCGTATTCCAGCGGATCGGGGTCGATCGTTATATGGACGCTCCTCCTTCCCGAATCAGACCAGTCCAGCTCCCCCTCATACGAGATATTGGATAACACCCCGCCGCCGGGCCCACCCCTCATGGAAAGCTCGTACTCAAAGGTCTCCATCTCCAGGCCGATCCCGAACCAGAGGTGGATATCCGCATCCAGCAGAACTCCCTCCTCATCGTTGGAGGGGTCGATGTCCAGGCCCGAGAAGGCCTGTTTCCGGGCGGTTACCGTCCAGCCAAGAGGCCTCCAGGAGAGGATGGTGCCATTCATATCCTCCACACCCTCATCGAGCGTTATCCGGTACTCCATATCGTACAGAAGGTCATCCACCGGGTCAAGTGTCACCATCGTATCGTTCAGATCGTACTCCAATGTGGAGAAAAGCACCTCCGTCGCGTTGGAGATGCGGAAGGCGAGGGTGGACCTGTTGACGGGCCTGGGAAATGTGAGGATGAAGCCCTGATCGACGGGGACGATGCCCGAATGGGGATCCAGATAGATGGACATGGCCCTCTCCTCAAGGGTGATGTTGACCATCTTGTATCCCTCGGAGGTCAGATCGACGGATATGGAGTGATCTTCATATATGTGGCTCTCAACGGAAAGCGTGTAACCCCCGATCCTGGGGAGGTCCTCGAACAGGTAATGGCCGGTGAGATTGGTGGTGAACCAATGCTGGATCCCAACGTTATCCAGGCTCACGATCACATCCTTCAGAAGGATACCTTCCTCATCTTTTACGTATCCCTCCAGAAGCGCCCCTCCCGGGATCAGGGTCATGATCGGGTTGATGACGTGATCCTCGGCGCCGATCAGGTCGATATCGTTGAAAAATACGTTCTCGTAGCCCTCAAGGGAGTATCTTAGCTCGAACTCCAGTCCTAAATAGGTCGAAAGACGATACGCTCCGGATGCGTTCGTCGTGGTAGATACGCCCGGAGTAAGCTCCACCAGGACCCCCTCCAGGGGGGTCTGTTCCTGATCCCGCACCACACCCGTAAGATTGGTCTTTTCCATCCTGGGCCCACCCTCGATGATCGGGCCTATCCTGTATTCGTCACCACCGGTCCTGCAGATGAAGTACATGGTCATGGGGGACCGGAGTATCTGGTCTCCCCTGGCACTTCCCCGAAACTCCACGTTCGCGGAGATGTAGCTCATTGTCGGGGTATCCCTGGTCAGGTTGAACCTGAGCTCGTCTATCTCGACGAATATCTCATCTGGGGGGTCGTTATCAACGGAGCCGTATCTGACCTTGAACAGGAAATCCGTGGTGATGTACCCCTCAACGGGCATGACAGAGGGGTTCCTCAGGGTGATGTTAACCCAGGGCCCCGTGATGGCTGTCGTGTTCATCTTCCGTGTGCCCACCTCGACCCAGAACCTGAAACTGTGATCCCCAACCTCAAGGTAGGTCTCGAAATAGTAGCCCTTACCGTCGTCCGGAAATATGTCAGAGGGGTCGCTCTCGATCATCGAGTGGTTCACGCGGTCGATCTCTATGAGCAACAGGTCCGGCAAGGTGTTGAACCCATACGTTGCCTCGTACCTGAACAGGTCATCCGTATGCCCCCTGGGCGGGTCCACCGACCAGGTGAACTCGATGGGGCCCGGCCACTGGGTTGATTTCACGTAGATAGTGAAGGTGACCTTGTTGTTGGTGGAGTTGTCATCCAGGTATATTATCTCCACCTCGAGGAGATAGCTCCCCTTGGTCGCGGTCGTCCAGTTCGAGAAAAACACGGTCATGTTCTCACCCGGCCCCAGTTCGTTGCCGCCCGTGAAGTTCAATTTACTGTTAAAGGGGTTGAAAACAATGTCGCCCGTGGAGGGGACCTTGACCTTGAGGGAGACATATCCCGTACCGTTGGCCGCAATATCGCCCAGGTTCTCAATGGTGACATTTGCACGCATCCCCTCCTCGGCCATTATCGTCTCGCCGGGGTGGGGAAAATTGACGATCGGACGGAGATCCACCTCTCCCTCCCGGGTCATCTCCCCTTCCTCACCCTGGGCCATCAACGTAAAAGGCCCCAAAATAAGCAGGGCGATGACCGTGAGCATACCCGTCATCTTTCGCATAAGTTCGCATCTTAATGCGAATAGATTAACCTTTCCCTCCCTTGAGAAAGGGAGAGGCCTCAGATCGCTTTTTCAACGTAGAGCTTCAGCAGCTCGATTATGGTCCGCTGTGCGGCCTCAAGAGAGGGGACCGGAACGTACTCCCTCCTGGAATGGAAGTTCATTCCCCCGGCGAATAGATTGGGGGTCAACAGCCCCTTGTACGAGAGCATGGCCCCATCGGTTCCCCCCCGGATGATGGTCTGGATGGGTTCAACTCCCGCCCTCCTTACGGCCTCCACCGCATATTCCACGACCCTGGGGTCCTCGTTCAGCTTGTACTTCATGTTCCTGTACGACTCCTTGAGCTCCAGATCTATCGCCGCCCTGGGATATTTGGACCTCTGAACCTCCGCGATGGATTCCAGTACCCTCTTCTTCTCCTCCATCTTCCCCATATCGTGGTCCCTGATGAGAACCTTGAGGGTAGCCTCCTCCACTCCCCCCTCTATGTGATGGGGGTGAAGATAACCTACACGGCCCTCCGTCATCTCGGGTGATATGGCCATGGGGATCATCGTGGCGATCTCCGCGCATATCCTCATGCCGTTCACCATCTTGTCCTTGGCGTATCCGGGATGGACGTTGATGCCCTTCACCGTGAACTTCGCGGACATGGCGTTGAAGGTCTCATCCTCCACCTCACCGACCTCTCCCCCGTCCACCGTATATGCAAGGTCCGCGCCGAACTTCGGAACGTCGAAGAACTTCGTCCCGTTCCCCACCTCCTCATCGGGGGTGAAGCCGATCCTGACCCTCCCATGGGGAATGGTCGGGTCGTCCAACAACTGGGCGACGGCTGCCATTATCTCCGCGATCCCCGCCTTGTCGTCAGCCCCCAAT
>CBDVER010000041.1:0-8952 GCA_965373055.1 uncultured Thermoplasmata archaeon | reverse complement strand
TTATTGGCGAGGTCTCTATGTCTTAACGATCTCTTGAGGATAACCTCGGATATCAGTCATCATCATCCCTCTTCTTTCTTGCCTTGAGAGGTATCGCTAGGCCGAATACCACGCAGGCCATGACAATTGAAATGACCAGTGTGGGGATGATATCCTCCTCGTTGTTAACGTCCTCCCGCGGACTATCTGTTTTAGGGGGGTCCTTGACGAACATGCCGATCTGTGCGTAGCCGATAAGCTTCATGTCGGAGGGGCCAGAATATCCGACGGGGTCGGGATAGGAGACCTGGAAGGAGAGGAGATAGTATCCCTCATCCACCGGGACCCCCAACTCTACTGTCCTGGTCTCCCCGCCCTCCATTCCCAGAACGATGGTCTCGGAGATCACGATCCCGTCCCGGGGCAAGCCGTTGTAAACCGTGACCAACATGGCACGGATCGTCCTGTTCCCGCTCCAGGTGAGGTTGGCATTGACATACCTGCCCTTGAGCGACCCCTTCAGTGTCCGTTCATCCACGTCGATATCGGCACTGCCCGGGGAGATGATGGAGATCTGCACATCGATAACGTGGGAGGAGGGGAGGGGGTTCCCCGAGTACGGCTGCAAGATATGTATCTGGTACTCCCCGGGATCTAGCCGATCAGTTGGGAGCTCCAGTTCCACCTCCCCATTCAGGGAGAGGTTGTTAGCCGGAAGGCCCTCCTCCCAGATCGTGGATCCAGTCCCGTTCGTCAGCCAAACCCGTAGGGTATTGCCCTTATCCAAGGGGCCCAATTCCTCCGGTATCAACCCATTGATGTAAGGGACGTCCAGCATCCGGACCCTTATCCATTCGGCCTCCTTCCCCAGAATGTCCACAGATGTGCTTTCCCCCTTCTCGATGGCGATATGGCGGGCATCGCACTGCACCTCCAGATCGGAACCCTTTGAGATCTGGATGGCCGGCGACCCCATCCCGGAAAGGCCCTCCCAGGGGAGCGGTTCGATGACGCCCCAGACATAGGTGGTTCCGAAGGGCACCTCCATCTCGAACTGGATCAACTTGCTCTCCCCTTTGTCTATCGACACGTCTCTCTGAAGGAGTATCTCTCCCGATAGGTTCCCCCTCAGGAACAGGGGCTCCTTGGCGTTCCCCTGAAAGGTCAGAGGGGTCGAAAGGTGCGCCCCCATCACACTGACGGTCCTCGTTCCGGATGGGGCGTTTCCACGGTTCCTGACCAGCAGGGATATGGTGACATTCTCACCCGGATCTATATCGCCCACCGTATCTATCGAGCGGACCTCCAATCCGGGAAAGGCGGATACGCTGACGAACCTCGATGATGTGCGTTCCATGCCGGGGGAAGTCACGACCAATGAAAGGCCGATCTCGTACTGTAGGACGGTGTGGTACCGCTCCCACAGCACCACCTCGTTCACCTCCGAGAACGTGATGGGCACGGAGTTCAGGTGAACGTCAGAATACTCTCCGGTAATGGGGTCCCTGACGGTCGCAAGGAAGGTTGCCATCACCTCTCCGTGGGGGAACAATCCGGTGTTCTGGACCCTCATCTCGACGTAAATGGTATCGCCGGGGCCCGAGACGGTAGCATTGGGGGATACGATGGAAACGGCCTCACCCCTTCGGGACAGATTGTGCTTCACAACGGAGATCGCCCCCACGTCCGGATCAACATGACCCATCAGGAAGTTGTTATCCCTATCTACCATGAGATCGAAGGAGACGCCTGATATCCCGTCAGCTACCAGATCGATGGGATCGCCCCACTTTCCGCCTGGATCGCTCCTGTTCCCGCCGGATGCCCAGATCGTTCCATCTGGCCCCTTCCATATCATGAAAATACCGGCATCGTCCGACACAATGGAAAGGGACTGGACCCAGGGCATCCCCTGGCCCACCCTCCTCTCATCGTCCCAGAGGGTGTTTCTGGCCTTGTCCCCCCTTCTGACCGCCGGGTACATGTCCCCCCAACCATCCTCCGTGACGACGATATAGGATATGACCGGATGCTCCCCATCCCCCCGATCCAGGACCGGGGAGCCCAGCAGGCTTCCATCGAGTCCAGTTATGGACCTTATCCCGGACAATACATCAGTTGTATTCTCAATGTACCTGGTTGAAAGCGTGCCGTTTTGCTCCTCCCAGGCAGCCCAGAGATCACCTGATGAGGTGTACGCAACCGTGGGTTCACAGGATCCGCCTCCTCCCGAGATCACCTTGGGCTCGCTCCATGAGCTCCCGTTGAAGGTGGATATCATGATCCGGGCATCGGATGATGTGAGCGGATCGCCGTCGCCGTCCCTCTTCCAGACGATGGCGGCCTCGCCTCCATCCGGCGAGGATGCCAGATCGGGTTGGGAGTCCATGTGAGATCCCCCGGTGATGTTCAAACCCTCCGAAAAGCCACCGTGTAGGTCCTCACCCAGGGAGTACATCAACCTCCGTGAATTCGACCTCGTGACCATATCGGTGGAGTAGGAGGAGGACTCCACCCAGGCCACAAGTGGAACGGAGCCGTTGATGTAAACCAGTTGAGGATCTGATTTGTACAGGTTGTTGCTCCTGACCTCGACCTCCGACGATCCCTCCCTGTAGGTGATCGAGCTGACCGTTCCGGTCCTGCCGGATATGGATACAAAACCCCAGTTTCCATCATCCCCTGCCATCTCCAGTTGGTATTCTCCTCCCCTTACCACGATGTAAGGGTCAATATCCTGATCCCCCTCGACGATCCCCATGTCGAAGAGCGTGTGGTCGACAGCCCATGTCACACCTCCCGAACTGGTCCACCCCGACCCTCCGCTTTCCAGCTCGTGAAGGCTCTTCCATAGCAGGGTGGAGTCCAGTGAGAGGACCGGCTGGTTGAGGCCCAGCTCACGTGAATTGAAGGAGTGGGACCTCTGGCCCTCCATCTCCATCTTCACGCTCATCTCGATCCCGGGGGGGAATGAGCCATCCGATAGCTCCAACGTACCATCAAGCGTGATATCGCCCTCCAGGGCATGTTCAATGGGTAGAACGACGGTCTCATTTGAGGAAAGGTCAAGGGCCGTCAGGGGATCGAACCGAAGCGTTCCGCTTTCAACGGTCATCCGGGACGAGGACGAGAGGCCGATCCTGGCGGGGCCGTCCGGCGAGGGAAGATATGAGCGGACCTTGAAAGAGGTCGCCCAGGGGACGTCTCCGTACTTCACCCTCAGTTCACCCTGAATGTCCAGGGTGGTCGTCCCGTCAAGCAGTACGTACCCGTCCACCATTATATCCGCAGGTCCATCGAACAGAACGAGGTCATTGAAACCCTCAAGGCCGTCTACGGAGGGGGAGAACACACAGGAGGGGACCTCCAGAAAACCGGTCAGCTCGTAGGCCTCAAGAGATGAGTTGAAGGCGAGATGTGAGGTGGAAGATGCCCCTATCCAGGAGGGTAGGGGATATATCCTCACCGTCCTGGACTCCACAGGAAGAGGTATCCCCGCCACGGAGGCGTTGACCGAAAGTGTGTGGTCCCCTGGGCCGTAGGCCCCCAGGTCAAATGAGGTTGAAAAGGATCCGTCCGCC
This sequence comes from uncultured Thermoplasmata archaeon, assembly GCA_965373055.1. Taxonomy (GTDB): domain Archaea; phylum Thermoplasmatota; class Penumbrarchaeia; order Penumbrarchaeales; family Penumbrarchaeaceae; genus JAGLEG01. The sequence continues at coordinate 5,392 of CBDVER010000041.1, read as the reverse complement.
GTCAGCTGGGCGAACCTTCCAACGCCATCCAGCTCGATCTGCACGTGATCCACAAGATCCATATCGCCCACATCCGGCAGCCTTACCGTGAAATCCACGGGAAGCGTGACGCCGCTGAAGAAGTTGCCTATCACGTCGGGATCGGGGTTCCCATCCAGGGAGGAATATACATCGATACTATTCGGGATGTGGACCTCCACGACGTCGATATCGTTGTACCTGAATATCTCCGAGCCCTCCCCGTCAACGTCTATCACGGCGGATATCCTGTGAAAGCCCGTGCTGGATGGAACCCAACGCTGGGTCACATTGTAATGGCCGCCCGAAGCGATCCCTGGAACGGAGAAGTCCGATATCAGATCGTATCTCCCCGTGGAGATATCCTCCTCGACCGTGAACGAGCCCATCACGTTTCCGGAGGATACTGTGCCGAAGTTGTGGATGATAACCGTTATCTCATAGGAGTCAACACCCGCATCGACCCGGAGCTCCTCTATCATGAGGTCTGGAATGTCATCGCTTTGCCCCCCTCCCGAGGCCAGGCTGGAGGGGAACAGGGCCAGGACCATTATGAAGGTGGTCAGAAGCTGCAGCGGAAGGGGTTTCATCTGGATGTGTGATTACCCGTGTCCATATTATACTTTTGAGACCACCGCCCATAATTGCCTCACCTGACACCCTACAGATTTTAATATGAGGAGAACTTAAGCCCTTCTCACGACAGCTGTAATGGCTATTGGAGGTTCGACCAGATGAGTGAGAAGATAGAAGTTCTTGTGGACGGGGGAAAGGCATCAGCAGGGCCGCCCCTGGGGCCGGCATTGGGCCCGTTGGGCTTGAACATTGGCAAGGTCGTATCGGACATCAACGAGAAGACCAAGGATTTCGCAGGCATGAAGGTCCCGGTCAAGATCGAGGTGGACCCAAAATCCAAGAACTATACCATCACCGTGGGCACCCCTCCAACGTCATCCCTCCTGCTTAAGGAGCTGAAGATGGAGAAAGGTCCGGGAGACAATGAGGCAGGCGATCTGGTCAGCCTGACGATCGAACAGGCCGTGAAGGTGGCGAGGATGAAGAGGGATTCCCTTTCTGGCAAGGAGCTATCCGATGCGGTGAAAGAGGTGATCGGGGTGGCGGTATCACTCCACATAAAGGTGGATGGCAAGGACCCGAGAGAGGTACAAAAGCTTATAAGTGAGGGCCAGTATAGCGTGGCCCTCGGTTCATGATCAAAAGGCTCATATGATGAGCTTCCGGGGTAGGAGAGGTCCTCCAGAGGATCCTTGTAAAACTACACGGGGGTGAAAAAATGGCATTGGAAAACACAATAAAGGCCGTGAAGGAGGCGCTCGATAAGGCGCCCAAGAGAAAATTTTTAGAAAGCGTCGAGATATCCGTTAACCTGAAGGATATCGACCTCACCAACCCCAAGAACAGGTTGACAGAGGAGATCATGCTTCCCAAGGGAAGGGGTAAGGATCTCAAGATCGCCGTGTTCGGTGGGGCGGAGATGAAGGGCAAGGCCGAGGGAGTTGCAGATCTCTTCATACCTGCCGATGAGATCGAGGAGCTTGCCGAGGAGAAGGCCAACACCAAGAAGATGGTGAACGATATGGACTTCTTCATCGCAGAGGCGCCCTTGATGGCCGTTGTGGGGAAGAACCTCGGCATAATACTTGGACCCAGGGGGAAGATGCCCAGGCCACTGCCCCCGGGGGCGGATCCTTCAGCCATCATCAAGAACCTGAAGAGGACGGTTAAGATCAGGACCAAGGACAGAAGGACATTCCACGTTGCGGTGGGATCCACGACCATGTCGGCCGAGGATATCGCCGCGAACATCGAAGCGGTGCTCACAAGGGTAAAATCCAAGCTCGAGAGGGGCGCGATGAACATCCACTCCGCATACGTGAAGACGACCATGGGCCCCCCCATCAGGTTGGAGGTGAGGTAATATGGCCCATGTCGCAGCCTGGAAGACAGATATTGTCCAGGAACTAAAGGAGCTCATGGGGTCGTACAAGACGGTGGCCATCGTCCGGGTGGACGACATCCCGGGCATCCAGCTCATGCAGATAAGGGCGAAGCTTCGGGACCGGATGAGGTTCAAGGTCGCCAAGAAGTCGCTGATAAGAATAGCCCTGGAGGAACTCAAGGAGGAAAAAAAGGGCATCGAGAAACTCACCCAGACCGTGGACGGCCAGGCGGCCGTCCTGGGAACCGACCTCAACCCCTTCACGCTATTTAAGATACTCAAGGAGAACATGCAGCCCATGGCAGCAAAGGGAGGGGAGAAGGCCCCCTTCGACATCGTTGTCCCTGCAGGCGAGACCTCCTTCCCACCCGGCCCCAGCGGGGGCGAGTTCGGCAAGGCGGGGATCCCCGCGGCCATTGTCAAGGGTAAAGTGGTCATTAAAAAGGAGATCACCCCGGTCAAGGAGGGCGGCGTGATATCACGAGACCTCGCCCAGATGCTGGCGAAGCTGGAGATATTTCCCTTCAATGCCGGCATCCAACTTGGTGGAGCATGGGAGGGCGGCCAGTTCTACGGGCCGGCCGACCTCGACATCGACATGGATGCTTACAGGCAGAACCTCACGGCCGCGGCGCAGATGGCGTTCAACCTGGCGGTGTTCACTGCCTACATGACGCCGCAGACCGCAGTGCCGCTCCTTTCAAAGGCCAGGTCCGAGGCGCTGAACCTCGCGGTCTACGCGGGAATAGTGAACGACGATAGCAAGGAACTGATATTGTCCAAGGCCTATGGAAACATGCTGGCTTTGGCGGGTCTTATGACCGCCGAGGCCACGGATGAAGACCTCAAGGCCCTCCTGACAGGAAGTGCAGCCGCTGCATCTGCAGCTGCCCCAACGGAGGCAGCTGCCCCCGCAGAGGAAGCACCCCCTAAGGAGGAAGAGGAGGAGGCCCCCTCGGAAGAGGAGGCCATAGCCGGCCTTGGAGCGCTGTTCGGTTAGATCAAGATAAAACAAAAGGAGGAGAAAAATATGGAATATATTTACGGTGTCCTGCTACTCAATTCCGCAGGCAAAGAGGTAAACGAGGATGGACTCACCAAGGTTCTAACAGCCGCTGGTGTAAGCCCTGATGCCGCAAGGGTCAAGGCCGTTATCACGTCGCTAGATGGCGTGGACATCCAGGAGGCCGTCAAGGCCGCCGTCGCAGCACCTGCTGCCGCCGCCCCCGCCGCAGCTGCCCCCGCAGCCGGCGGTGCCTCTAAGGCCCCAAAGAAAGAGGAGAAGGAAGAGGAAGAGGCCCCCTCGGAAGAGGAAGCAATGGCCGGCCTCGGTGCACTATTCGGATAGGATAGGGTCCAGTGGCCGAGATCAGGGGCAGGAAACCTGCCCCTATATTTTTTTTTATTTTTTACATCACAGCTTGGCTGCCGGTTCAATTTTACCTGGCCTGCACGTAGGTTACTTCCTCGTAAGGCTGGACGACCACGAAACCCTCACCCTGGAACTTCATCTGAAGGGTTTCACCGGACCCCCTGCCCAGGAGCGTCTTCATTGTGATATCCGTCTTGATATCGGGGCTTAGGGTGCCAGACCAGGCGACGGTGGCGTTGGGGTCCGTCATCACAGGGCTGTCTGGCGTCACGATAAGGGTGACCGGTTCCTTGTGTGTCGTTATCGCGATCATGCCGGTCCCGGATAGCTTGACGTTGAACAGTCCCCCGGCCATCATCCCCGCGACGCGCCTCATCATCTTGATATCCCAGTTTATCCTCTCCTCGAATGCCAAAACGTCGTTCCCGTTCACGAATATCGATTCGTCCTGGAGGTTGATGATGGAGATCTTCTTTCCGCCGTCAGCGATGTAGAGGCTCCCGTCCCCCATAGCCTTTGTGAGGTTCATCCCCTCCCCCGTTAACTTCTCCTTGAGGAACTTCCCGACCCCCTTGTCGGATATCCCCGCCTTCTCGAACTTGATGTTCCCGCGGTATGCTATCATGGACCCCCACTTGGTCCAGACCTTGCCGTCCAGGTTGATCTCCAGAAGATGGGGGGTCTCCAGCTCGAACATCCCCTCTCCCCTGTCCTTCTGCGACGTCTTCTTTATGAACTCATCTATCGTATATCTCGCCATCCTCGATATCTCCTGTCGATGTAGCCGACGGAGTGAAATAAGGCAGATGATAGTTAATCGTTTTGAACGTCGCTCTGCGAGTTCACTTTTGATTTCAGCAGGAACGTGCTGAGATCTGGAAGCCCCATCGAGATCATGTTCAGGATGATGATCCCCATGATCGGGAAGAGGTCAAATGCTCCGATAGAAGTCCTGAAGGTCTTCAATATCATAACAGATATCCTTTAACTTGTTCTTGAAACCCCTGGCGAACAGGATATATCTGATCTTTTTACCAGGCTTGACATCAACCGACATCGATTTGGTCCTCAGTTGGTCAAGAAGCAGTTTGGCGTCCACATTCCTACCCCACTTGCATTCCGCGAAAAGGACCTCTTTACTGTTCTGGGCCATGATATCTATCTCGTAGGTGTTCCTCCCTTTGGGGGCATTCTTTATGGTCCCCCACTGCCTGCCAATTCGTTGGGGTCTGATCAGGCCCATATCAATGACGACCTGGGAACAGATCTCCTCGAAACAACGGCCTATGTGATCGTCCAATCCGTCGATGACCGCCTTTTCAACCTCCTCCTTGAACCCCAACTCGAACTGATACCTGTTGGGGAACATGAACCTGAACCAGAATCTATAGAAATTATCCGATACAAAATATAGTGACTTTTTTGACCTCAATTGATTCCCGGCAATGGGATTCTCTTTCCTTATGATGTCAATTCTCTCCAGTACGGTCAGATATTTTGGGAGGGAGCTTGTGGTTATCCTGGAGTGGATCGAGATATCATTGAACCTCCTATGGCCTCCGATGATCGCCTGGATTATCGAAATATATGGGGAGGGGTCCTTGAACTCCTCGAACATCAGGTTCATGGGTTCATTGTACAGAAAGGAGCTCCTGTCCATGATCCTTCTGCTCAGATTGGACCGAAACGAAAGAGCAGGATCGATCTCTTCCAGATATCTGGGGACGCCGCCAAGGATGGAATATATCCGGATCATATCCTCGATATCATATCCTTCCAAAAATCCAATGGCATTCTTGAACCTCATCGGCTGCAGCCGGATATCCCTGGTCCTTCGGCCGTAGAGCGCAGAGCCATATCCCCGTGAGATCCTGTATATGGTCGACATCATTGAACCACATAGAATTATCTTCTTGTTGGTCTGGACCTTGATGGTCTCCCACCACCTCTGAAGTATTGACGGCCAGGCGTGATCTATATTGTAAAGATACTGGAACTCATCAATGATGATGATCTTCTGATCGCATTTCAGTATGAAGTCG
>CBDVER010000040.1:0-9009 GCA_965373055.1 uncultured Thermoplasmata archaeon | reverse complement strand
AATGGATCTTCCTGGTCCGCAGTCCCCTTTTGACCGCGGACCTTACGGGGACCATCTGATATATCTCGCCGGTGAACTCAGCCGCCAGCTCCTCCACTACCTTCCGGTCCACATCCCTGTGGAGTTTCATCACCGCGATGTACTCCTTGCTGTCCTCGGAGGTTGCCTCCAGGGCCTTCACGCCATGGCTCAGCGCGATCGAGAGGACCCCAGTGGTGTTGGGGTCAAGGGTCCCGTGATGGCCTGCCTTCTCCAGGTCAAGTATGTCCTTCAGCCAATGCGCCACCTGATGGCTGGTTGGGCCGTGGGGCTTGTCGAGGATGACCACGCCCCGTTCGAGGAGTTGGGATATGGTCCTCTCGCCGGGAGGGGTTCCGAATTTGGGATCGGTGGTCGATACCCTGATCTCCTCGAGGTTCTCTGAGTCGGTGTATTCGGACATCCGGACCCGATATGAGGGAACCTCTTATTAACTTCTACCCAGGTGCCCCGCCCTCCTTTTCCAGGCGGCGTCTTGTTCTCACCACGCCTTCCACGACCCTGTCCAGCATCTCCCTGACCGGCTTTGACCCCTTCCCCGAGATGCCCGATATCTCCGCCCTGATCTCCCTCTCGTTGCATGTGATCAGGAACGGGTCCTCGTCCAGCTTGGACCGTATGCTGGAGATCATGCGCCTTGCCCGGCTCCGGTCCTTCAGTGAGAGGCCGGAAAGCCCTCCTTCCAGCGTATCGATATCGTCCCGGATCTCCGATATGGCAACCAACGCCTCCACCGGGGTTCCCGTGTACATCCGATCGGTACGGTCCATCAGTATGATATCCCCCGAGAATCCGGGGATCACCCTTTCAGCAAGGCCGTTGAAACATCCCCTTGCCTCCAGCCTGGCCTCACCCTGGCAACCACTGCAGTCAACGTACATTCCCCTTCCGGACATCCTGATATTCCCTTTACATGTCGGCCTGGAACGGCCTATGGCCTCAAGCAACTCCATATCGCACTCACCTCATCGAAGGGGTATATGGCATCATCCGTATTTCAGATTTACCGTAGGTGGCCGTTGGAATGTGAATAGATTATTAATATCTATATCACGGTCCCCGCCCGGAAGGGCGTTTCTCATGCGAAGGACGGGTGTTTCCAGGGAGGAGGTGGCTCATCGTCTGGATGATGCCATGTTCAGGAATGTGGACCTCTCATCCGGAAGGATCATGGGCTCCATGTGCTCTTCACCACATCCGCTTGCCGTGGAGGCGCACATGAGGTTCGTGGAATCCAATCTGGGGAATCCCGGCCTCTGCGGGGGAACGCTCGAGCTTGAGAGGGAGGTCATCAGGATGCTTGGGGACCTGGTGAACCTTCCGGATCCCTACGGCCATTTCCTATCCGGTGCCACCGAGGCCAATATCATCGCGATGTACATCGCCAGGAAGCTCACGGGAAAGAGGAAGGTCATATTCCCCAGGTCCGCCCATTTCTCGGTACACAAGGCGATCAACCTGATGAACATGGAGCCGGTAAAGATCGGCCTGGATGACGATCACAGGCTGTCGCTGGACGACCTTGAGGAGTCTCTGGATGATGATGTGGCGATGGTGTTCACCGTTGCCGGGACGACGGAGCTTGGAACTGTGGACCCCATCTGCCGGGTTGGGAAGATGGTATCCGATGTGCCCATTCACGTGGACGCGGCCTTCGGTGGTTTCGTGCTTCCTTTCCTTGAGGAGATGGGACGGTTGGGTGAGAGGTTCCTCGGATGGGATTTCTCGGTGGAGGAGGTGTCCACGATGGCGATCGACCCCCACAAGATGGGCCTTGCCACGATCCCATCGGGCGCCCTCCTGAAGAGACAGGGCCTCGAGAGGGGGACCCTGGCCGTACCTTCTCCCTACCTGACGATGCCGATATCCTACACGCTTTCAGGTACGCGGGCCTCCGGGGCCGTTGCAGGAGCTTACGCGGTCATGGCCCATCTGGGACGCGAGGGATATCAGGATGTGGTCAGGTCCGTAATGGATGAGACAATATACCTTAAGAAGAGGCTCCAGGAGCTGTCGATGGAGCCTGTTATCGACCCCGTAATGAATATCCTGGCCGTACATCATCCCGATCCGATATCCGTTCAGGAGAGGATGAGGGGGCGCGGGTGGTTCATCTCGAGGATAGAGGATCCCAGGGCCCTCCGTTTCGTGATCATGCCCCAGGTTTTCAGGGAGGCGCTGGATGATATGCTAGATGATCTGGAGAAGGTGTTGAAGGGCGTTTAGCCCTACTGTTTCTTCTCCCACCTCTCCAGTTCAAGGACCTCCGATAGGGTGGATCCCCTCTTGATCTCCTCCCTGATCCTCCTCTCCCTCTCGTTGATGTCCAGGGCCCTGTTCGCTATCTCCACCGCCCTCTCCTTCGGGATGACCATGATGCCGGAATCATCGGCGATTATCCAGTCCCCCGGGCAGACCTCGATGCCGCCGCATTCCACGTCAACCTGGAGCTCTCCGAACCCTTTCGGCTCCCCTGCGTTGGGGGCCTTTGACCTGCTGAAAACGGGGAATCCCATCTCGAGTATGTCGTCGATGTCGCGGGCCGGTCCGTCCAGTATGACCCCTGCGATCCCGCGGACCTTGCAGGACCACGTGGCCAGTTCGCCCCATGGGGAGATGTGCCTTGACCCCGCATCTATGACGATGACATCGCCTGACGAGGCCTTCTCTATGGCCTCAACGGTCTTGGCCCAATCGCCGTCGATCGTCCTGCACGTATATGCCGGTCCGACGCATTTCAAACCGGGCCCCACAGGGGTTATGCCCACCATCGCACCTTTTCTGTGCATGGCATCCGCCACGTTGGGTGCCGATACCTGCAGGAGGGCTTTCCGGATCCCCTCGTGATCGGAGTATCTTCTGTATCTCTTCGAGGCTATGGCCTTCCTCGTCTCCATGGACCTCTTGACGGTCCTCGAGGCCTCCTCCACGTCGGGGCTTTTCGTGATGGCCCCACCGACGATTATGATCGATACGCCCATCTCCAGAAGGAGCGGAGCGGTCTCGGAGGTAACGCCTCCCGCCACGGCCAGGGGCAGGTCTACCTTTTCCAGGAGCTCTTTGATATGCTCGGGCATGCTCTTCCCCATCATCTGATCGTCAATGGAGAGGTGAACGCAGAGTAGGTCCGCCCCCATCTCCCTCACCTCCCTGGCACGTTCGATCGGATCGGGCACGCCCAGAAGGTCCACCATGATCCTGCAGCCGTACTTCTTTCCCGAACGGACCGCCTCCAGGATCGTCCCGTCGTCGGCCACGGCCATGACCGTATTGATATTTCCCCCCGCCCTTGCAACGATCTCGGTCTCGAAACCTCCCGTATCCATGGTCTTCATGTCCGCCACGATGGTCTTTTCCGGAAAGAGGGCCCTAAGCTCCCTTATCACCTCGACCCCCTCGCTCTTCAAAAGGGGCGTGCCGACCTCCAGCCAGTCGGCGCCCCCTGCGACCGCCTCCCTGGCGATCTGGACGGCCCTTCTGGAATGCATGAGATCAAGTGCAACTTGAAGAACGGGGTATTCATTATCCATGAACGGAAAAAACGACAGGTGGTATATCAACCCATCCCTGCATTTGGGTAGATGGCCTATGGTAAAGAATGGGTTTCCCTCAATATATATAAAAACCATGATGTACTAATCGCCCTCCTGAGTGGAATATATGAAGCACATCTTTCGCGCATACGATATAAGGGGGATATGGGGACAGGACCTGGACTCCTGCATTGCCATGGACATAGGTTACGGCCTGGGGGCGTTCCTCAAGGAGGACCTCGGGTTCTCCAGGGTGTCCCTCGGCTACGATATCAGGACGACCTCGGAGGCGATGGCGGATGCGGTGATCTCCGCACTTCTCTCCTCGGGGATCGATGTGATCTCCCTGGGACAGTGCAGCTTCGGGATCGCCCTCTACGGAGGGTACGCTGAAGGTGTGGATGCCTCCTGTTTCATCACCGCATCCCATCTGGGCCCGGAGTGGAACGGCCTGAAGATATACTTCGGCGATGGTGTGGGATTTCCCGAGGAGCACATTATGTCCATCAGGGACCGTGTTCTCGACCGAAGGTTCTCGAAGGCCGATTGGAAGGGTATGGGAAAGGTGGTTTCCGAGGATTATTTCACGAGATATCGGGATTTCTGGGTGGGCATATACGGCGATGCACTGTCGGGATCGAACCTCGGGATCGGCGTGGACTGCGGAGGGTCAATGTGCCTCTCGGCGCCTGATGTGATCTCCGGATGCGGGGTGGGCCTTGAGACCGTGAACTGCGAGCTGGACCCCCATTTCAGGGGAAGGCCATCCGAGCCCAAACCGGAATTCCTTGGGAAACTCAGGGATATGGTCATGGAGAAGGGCCTATCGCTGGGGGTAGCCTTCGACGGGGACGGGGATAGGGCTGTCATCGTGGATGATAAGGGGCGTTTTCTCACATCGGACACGATAGGGATAATCATGGCAAAGCACCTGCTCAAGGAGAAAGGAAATGGCCTGGTCCTGGCCAATGTCGAGTCGTCCATGGCGATAGAGGACGTTCTCCTTCCGCTGGGAGCCAAGGTCAAGAGGATCAAGGTGGGCCATACGTTCCTGACACTTGAGGCGAAACTGCATGGGGCCATGTTCGGAGTTGAGAGGTCCGGCCACATGATCATCCCCGATCACGTGCTGTTCGACGACGCGATAGTGATACCTCTTGAGGTCATGAGGATACTGGCCGTAACGGGGATGAGGCTGTCTGATATCGCCGATGCAGTACCTCAGTACCCAATGGATGCCGTCGCTGTGGAGTGCCCGGACGAGACCAAGTTCGCCGTGGTGGATTCCCTGAAAGATGAGATGGCCAGGGAGTTCGAAAGGGTGAATACCATGGATGGCGTGAGGGTCGATACGGATGACGGCTGGGCCCTGATACGGTGTTCCAACACCTCTCCGATGATACGGCTGACAGTCGAGGGGAGGGACGTTCCTGCAAGGGATAAGCTGAAAAGTGAGTTCCTGGAAAGGTTGAAGAGGGGGATATCCGGCGGATAGATCACTGGTTGGCCCTGCTCTCCGAGAAGGATTTGATGTGGGTGAGCACCTCTTCCATCAGTTTCCCGAACTTCTTCCTCTCCGACATGGACCATCTCAACCGGAACCCTACCCTCTCGATCCTGTAATCCATTTTTATGGTAAGCAGTGTCCCGTAGGGCCTGGGTTCCAGCATAATGGCCATATGTCCAAAGAAAGGCCCCTCGATGATGTCCAGTTCCACGATCTGGCCGTACCTTATGATCTTGACCTTCAATCTGCAGGGATAGTTGGACCCCTTCGGTTTGATCTCCACGATCTGGCCAAGGCCCAGCTGAGCTCCGGGAGGGAAAAGGATCATGCCGGCGGAGGTCTGACCCCAGGAGCGTGCCAATTCGAGATCGGTTATCACTGAAAAAACCTCATTCGGACCTGTCTCTATCTCCTCCAAGTGCTCCTCGGTACCAGTCGCCCCCATGACGTACACCTCAATTTCGAGAACTGAAAAAATAAGCCCCAGCTGTGCCGGGTACAAGGATATCATTTAAAAATAACTTTTCGGTGGTCGTCGTGCCCTGGCCACCCCCGAGCGGTTATGATATTTCATCGTCTGTACCCCAGTGATCCAAGTAGGTGGACAGAGGGAAAAAGATAATACATATCATGGATGTAGCACGATATATGAAAGCCTCGGCCATCTCGCACTCCAACATCGCGTTGATCAAGTACTGGGGTAGGCAGGACGATGGGGGGCGGGGCCTGAACCTCCCCCTCAACGACAACGTCTCGATGACCAAGGAGGGTATCTCCGGCGGCTCGAAGCTGAAGTCCCATACCACCGTGGAGTTCTCGCAGCCGTACGAGGAGGACAGGATGGTCCTTGAGGGCAGGGAGCTGACGGGCAGGGAGCTGGAGCGTGTGAGGTTCGTGGTTGACCCTTTGAGGATGAAGGCGGGCGTGGAGGAACGTTTTCGGATCGTATCCTCGAACGATTTTCCAACCGCGGCGGGACTTGCATCCTCTGCTGCGGGTTTCTCCGCACTTGCAATTGCTGCCTCCGCAGCCCTTGGATTGAAATTATCGAGGGAGGAGCTATCCACCTGGGCCAGATTGGGGTCCGGGTCGGCCGTACGGTCCCTACATGGCGGTTTTGTGTACTGGCATAAAGGGAGCTCTCACGAGACCTCATACGCGGAGAAATTCTGCGATGGGGGCCGTTTCTCATTGAACGCGGTGATAGCGATCGTGAACGAGGGACGGAAAGGCGTCTCCTCGGACATCGGCCACGAGCACGCCCACACGAGCCCCTTCAATTCCATCAGGACGGACCTATCCCAGAAAGAGGCATTACTTGTGAGGAACGCCATACTGGATAACGACCTGGGAACGGTCGGGTCCATAGCGGAGAGGAACTCAAAGTACATGCATGCCGTTATGATGACATCCAACCTGCCCCTGTATTACTGGCAGGGGGAGACGCTCAAGGTTATCAGGTCCGTCCACGCCATGAGGGACAGAGGCCTAGAGGTATATTTTACGATAGACGCCGGCCCAAACGTACACTGCCTGTGTAGGCCCGAGGATGCCCCCGAGGTTCAAAAGGAGCTGGAGGGGGGGGACCACGTGCTCCGAACGATCATAGCGAGGCCGGCGGAGGACCCCCATACGGTCGATGAACATCTATTTTGAGCATTCAGGGTCAACATATTTGGATTGAAGAAGATAGTTGCATACGCAACTATTTATGGTTTGACCATATCAGCTGTCGATGACAGGAGATGTCAAGATGGATGACGGCCTCAATATCGGCAAGCTGATCAGTTTCATATCCAGGCAGAACCACAGATATATCACCCGGAGGTTGGAGGGTCTGGGGCTTGGGAGCGGTCAGCACCCGTATCTCATGACACTTTACAGGAAGGATGGGGTCAATCAGGATGAGCTCTCCAGGCACGTTGGGTTGGATAAGGCGACGACCACCAGGGCGGTCAGAAAGCTGGTTGAGGGCGGCTATGTCCTTCAGGAGCCGGACCCATCCGATGGAAGGTCATACCTGATCCGTCTGACCGACAAGGGGAATGAAATAAAGCCTATTGTGAAAGGAACGCTGAGAGACCTGGTCGTGGAGCTGTCATCCGGCCTCTCCGAGGAGGAGGTGGAGGCCCTCCACGGGCTTTTACTCAAGGTTGCGAGGAACTCATCCAGGATCTCAGGCCACGAGATGTGTTCGCCCTCATTTGGGGGGGAAATAGTTGGTGGGCGCAAAGGGCGGGATGATGGGGAAAGGTCGAACAGAGGGTGTCAAAACCCTGTTGGGAAATCCCAGAAAAGCGATCTGGAAACTCGCCCTGCCGATGATCATCGCGATGTCGGTCCAGACCTTATACAATCTGGCTGACGCCATCTGGGTATCAGGGCTGGGGGCGAATGCGCTCTCCGCGGTAGGTTTCTTCTTTCCCTTTTTTATCATGGCAATGGCCCTTGCCATGGGCATTGGAGTGGGTGGGGGGGCCGCGATCTCGAGGAGGATAGGCAGCAGGGACAAGGAGGGTGCAGACCAGGTGGGAATGCACACCATCGCCATCATGGTGCTGGTAGCCGTCATGTTCACCATACCCATGTACCTCATGACGGACAGGATATTCGAGGCCATGGGGGCCGGGGACGCAAAGGAGATGGCCGCATCATACGGTAGGATCCTCTTTGCGGGCAGCATAGTGATATTCTTCAGCAACATCGCCAATGCGATCATGAGGGCAGAGGGGGACGCGAAGAGGGCGATGTATGCGATGATTGCGGGGTCGATCATGAATATCGTGTTGGATCCGATATTCATCTACGGCCTCGACCTTGGCGTGGCAGGGGCAGCATGGGCGACACTTCTCTCCATGGGCATCTCATCATTGATGCTGTTCTACTGGATATTTCTGAAAAAGGACACATTCGTATCATTTCCCTTCCGGAAGTTCAGGCCGAGCTGGTCGGTCATCAAGGATATCATGACCGTCGGCCTCCCGGCCTCACTTCAGCAGATGTCCATGTTCATCAATATGCTGATAATGATCAAGATAGTCGTTTATGTGGGCGGCACCGATGGGGTGGCGGTGTTCGCGGCAGGGTGGAGGGTGATCATGCTGGCCATCTTGCCAGTGATGGGGATCGCAACCGCATTGGTCTCGGTGACAGGTGCCACCTACGGCGCAGAAGCCTACAGAAAGCTCAGGAGCGCACACAGATATGCGGTGAAGATGGGATTGGTAATAGAACTTCTCATGGCTGTCCTGACCTTTGCCTTTGCCCCCTGGATAGTGAAGGCCTTCACGTGGTCGGAGGGCTCTTCCCACCTGTATGACGACCTGGTGATATTCGTTCGCATAATGTGCATCTTCTACCCATTCGTCGCCTTTGGAATGCTCTCTTCATCTGCTTTTCAGGGTATGGGTAAAGGGGTCCAGGCTCTTCTGGCAACGATACTCAGGACGATAATATTGACCGCCGTTTGCAGCTATGTCCTCGGAATCGTTCTCGATCTCGGCCTTGTTGGGATCTGGTTCGGGATATTCCTTGGCAACAGCATAGGTTCGATAGTGGCATTCACATGGGCCAAGCTCACCATCAGGAAATTGATCAAGGAGAAATATGGATGAGGGCCATGATCAATCAACTTTCAACAACAAGTTCAAATCCGGCTCCCTTTGATTAGATAAAAATGAGCGCCGGGAGCCGGATTTGAACCGACAAGGGTTTCCCCAACGGTTTTCGAGACCGTCGCCGTACCAGGTTGAGCCACCCCGGCTGAGTTTATTTTAGCGATTGAGGCCGGGTGAGGTTCCTGGTACGGGGACCAAGGAGAGCCATTCCGGTGTTACTACTAAGTTAAGGGCAAATATGAATTATGTAAAAAGGATTTCGGTCGAAAAGAAGAATGGATCAAGCATACATCATGTCATCGTGATCGTCATG
>CBDVER010000039.1:0-9045 GCA_965373055.1 uncultured Thermoplasmata archaeon | reverse complement strand
TCAAAGCATTTAACTGTTTAATAACCACATATTTAATAACATTGAAATCCACATGGCTCCCGAATTCTCCGGAAGCTCTCTTTGCCCTCTCGAAAGTGATATTGTACGCTTGGCACCAACCGTTGAGGAAAGCTGTAACATTCACCTTCCCCGGGGTCTTCCCGGGAGTTTTCCTGGGCCTGATCCACGTCGGTTCCACAACATCGCTTGAAAAAGGTTTCAGAAGAAGGACCACTCCTTTCTCCTTGTCCACCTTCCCGTATCCATGCTTTTTGAACCAGGACGCCTTCATCCAGAAAGGCAGGGATATGCCCCAGGCCGCGATCCCCTTGGCGCCCAACCGCCTTGCGTCCTCCTCTGTGGCGCGTAGAAGGGCCTTTCCCATTCCCCTCTTCCTGAAATCCCCTCTTCCCTCCTTGTAACTTTGAACCCGGATACATGGAAGGAAGTAGATATCCTTTCCGTTTAAACTTGATCGATCTTCGTTCCATTACCCGGTTATCATCAACATTGCAAGACTTATATCTGCGAAGCGATTGTCATATCACATGATCGACCGGGAAAAATTGATGTTGGCATACAAGAACGACGGCTTCTATTCGCTTCAACTTGAGATAGGAGACAGATGCGAACAGGACTGTATCTATTGCTACATGAATGCACTTCCTAAAGAGGTCAATACACTCTCTGACGAGCAGATAACCAGGATCCTTGAAGATTCCGTTGAATTGGGGATATCCGCCATCGAATGGTTGGGGGGTGAGCCACTTCTTCGCAATTCCATATTCGACCATATGGAGCTTGCAAGAGAGCTGGGATTAAGGAATAATATCTGGACTGGTGGTCTGCCTCTCGGTAACGAGGATGTAACGCAAAGATGTTCCGAACTCGCCCGACCGGGACTAATATCGGTCCATGTATCAACCGTGGACCAAGCGACCTACAGGCTCCTTCATCCCAATCGACCAAATAGTGATCTGAATAACATTTTAGAGGGAGTTGAAAGACTCCTCGATCTTGGATATCCCTCCGATCAAATGCTGAATTCGGTAACCTTTACCGGCATCCAAACTCCGGAAGATATGATCGGGACGATCGATTATTTCGAGAATGAGTTCGAGATATCGACTTCCCTGAACGTATACCACACCTACCTTCGTCCGGGGACGGACCCTGGTGAACTAGGAAGATTCATACCCAAAACGACAGATGTGGCCAGGGTGTATAGTAGGCTGCAGAAACAAACAGGTTCAGATCCCATGCCCATGAACTGTGTAGATAAGTTCTATTGTTCGACGACGGTAGCTGTTCTATGTGACGGTTCTGTCACACCCTGTGCAACCATTCGGGACAATGAAGCTCCTATTATCCACTCGGGTAAAAGCTTTTTTTCGATAGCAAAAGAGAATAGAGATCATTTGATCTTCAAGTCCATGAAGAATAAGAAGAATCTCCCTGTACCCTGTCAACGGTGTGGAATGAACGACGTATGTTTCGGGTGCAGGTCCAGATCATTTTCCGAAGGAA
This sequence comes from uncultured Thermoplasmata archaeon, assembly GCA_965373055.1. GTDB lineage: Archaea > Thermoplasmatota > Penumbrarchaeia > Penumbrarchaeales > Penumbrarchaeaceae > JAGLEG01. The sequence continues at coordinate 7,518 of CBDVER010000039.1, read as the reverse complement.
GAGGCCTCCTCGGCCCGGACCCGCGGTGTTTCAGGGGTAATCATGTGTAAATTTCTTCCATCACTCCTGATGTGAATTATAGTCCAAAACGTAACATATGATACTATTATATTATCCCCTTTTTCAAATAGTGGCTAATGGCTGGTTGGACTACTGGCCATTTGTACCGGATGTAAATCTTTTAACGATTGAGTGATATATCCGGACCGTGAAGAGCTGGTAACATGAGATCTGGATTTACAACAACAGTGATCATCTCCTTGATCATCCTGACCCTGTCCTGGCCGATGTCAGCCTCCGGGACGGATGAGGGACCCGAGCCTTCTGAACCCTCCGCTCTCAGCTCCGATCTCCTCGAATGCAAGTCCATCATAGCGAAGGGCGAGGCAACGCCCGGTGAATACACACTTCACATGAAGATCCGCGATCCCAGCAGGCCCGGCGGACAGGTCCTCTTCATCTGCGAACCCGGATATGAATATACATACCACCATCCCACAACGGGCGAGCCGATGCATTTCACCGTCACCAACAGGGTGATAGGGGTGGCGACGTCCGGAGATACACCGCCCAATATAATGAAAGCCGGCATGGCCCTGACGGACAAGGGGATATCCTACGGTGACAACGATATCAACCTCCTTTACTGTAATCCCTCCCAGTATGCCTGGGACGATTTCGACTGGCTCAGATATGGATACCAGACGGCGGACTCGGAGGATTCTTCGGTTGAACTACTATTGGACGCAGTATACGACCTACATGCGACGGGGAAAGGGGAAGCGCTCTACGTGGTCGGCCCGGACCATGCATATGTCATCGAGGCAAATGCAAGAGAAGCTGCCGTGGAAGAGATAGATGAAATATACGTCCGAACGAACTACGCCGTCAAGTTATGGGAAACCGCAACCAGGGAACGCTACCTGTACGGGCCACATTTCGAATCACTTTTCGATGGATGGGTCAGGAAGGGCGAGACCGTGAAGCTGGGTCAGGGATGTGCCTACGGCATTATCGTGGAGGATATCAACGATGATAATGTCCGTATCCGCTCGATTCATGGGAACAGCGAGTCATTGGAACTGAAGCTTGACGAGGTGAAAACCCTCTGCGACTTCAGGGTCGGGTTGAAGGAGATAAAGAACGGCCCTTTACCTCAAGCACGTATCTCACTGTGTTACCATTATCTCGAATGGAAGGAGAGGATGGAAAGCATGGTCATGAGGGAACATGGCAACATAACCGAAGCCCACATGATGGGCTGGAGCAGGCTCCACGAGGGGGACATTGGAGGACTTAGACCCATGTGCGAGGGAAGTTCAGTAAACTGCGAGTCCGTCTCAATATTCAAGATCCCCGGCAGCGATCCGGGAACCATGAGCTCCTTCTGGTACACCTGCTACCCCTGTGCCTCCATCTATGTGCCCGTTCACATCTGCGTCGAGGAGATCTACGAACCATACCTAACGGAAGAGGCGTGCAGTATATCGAGGGAGATGTTCGATGCAAGGGGGCACAACAACGACACTGCCCTATTCGAGAGAGTCGAATCCGTATTCATCAATGAGAACAACCGCATGGAGTTCCTGGCATCGGGATTGCTTGCAGGGGATCGTTGTGATATCGTACCCCAACTGCTTACGCACTCCGACATGATGATGCAGAAGCATGCGCTTCTCACTCTCAGGCTCTATCTGATGATGGAGGCCGAGGATGCGGGCCCTCTGAGATGTACGCTTGAGAACACATGGCGAGATAATTACGTCGATACCTTCACCGGCCTGAAGGAGTCGCTCTCCCTGATAGTCCAGGAGAAGCGTGACGGAGGATCCGGTTCGGATGCATGCGAAGAGATGATCGACATCATCCTGGACATTGCCGATACGGCCGCCTACCATGCGATAGAGGGGGCGAAATGCATGGAGGGTGAGGAGACAGACGGGATCAAGAAGGCATTGGACCTGTACAACAGGGCCAGGGAGGATGTCGATAGCGGGAGCCCCATGGAGGGCATGGATGGGTTCGAGAAGGCCTTCCTTGTGGCCAGATGCATAATGAACGGGGAGGATTATTCGGCGATCATCGAGGAATCGGGGGGGGTGAACCACCTGATCCTCTGCTCTATCACAGCGGTGGTTATTGCGGTAATTCTCCTTGTCGTCTTTATACGAAGATCGAAGAAACGTACGTAGTGAGCGGATGTGGGTATCACGAGTAACCCACAGGGTAGGCTGTTGAGATGGATGCCCAGGTCAATAGCCTCATAACAGGTCAGAATACTCAATTTCGTTTAACTCGTATCAAATGAAAAACCGTGTTCGGGAAACTCTCATGTGAGAAACATACTTATAAGTGACCTCTCTGTGGATGCATCCAACCATCACTCTGGTAAAAATAAGGAATTTCCATGTATTTTGAAAAATTTAACTTTCACCCGAGCATCTCACAGAGGGTCAAGGATATGGGGTATGAGACCCCAACGCCCATTCAGGATAAGGCGATACCACCCGTTCTGGAGGGAAGAGACGTGCTCGGCCTGGCCCAGACGGGGACCGGCAAGACCGCCGCCTTCATGCTGCCCATCCTACAAAAGCTCCGTTCCCGCCCACGTGGTACAATTCGTGCGCTGGTGGTCGCACCTACCCGTGAGCTGGCAGAACAGATCCATGAGGCAACAAAAGCGTTGGGCAGCCGAACCGGCCTGCGCAGCCTGACGATCTATGGCGGCGTCAGCCAGGTCCCACAGCTGAAAGCGCTGCGTTCTGGCGTTGAGATCGTCGTCGCCTGCCCGGGCAGGCTACTTGACCACCTGAACAACGGCCGGATAGACCTCTCCAATGTGGAGATACTGGTGATCGATGAGGCCGACCGAATGTTCGACATGGGGTTCTTGCCCGATATTCGAAGGATACTAGGGCATCTCCCAAAAAGGAGGCAGATGCTGTTGTTCTCGGCAACCATGCCGCCGGATATTCGAAAGTTGGCCCATGATTTCATGCACGACCCGGTTACCGTGCAGATCGGCCATTCCAGGCCGGTGGACTCCGTATCCCACGCGCTCTACCCTGTTGAAAAACATCTCAAGACCAACATGTTGATCGAACTGCTGCGGCATACCGACACCGAGTCCGTGCTGGTATTTACGCGCACGAAGCATCGGGCAAAGCGTCTTGGTATCCAGCTGCAGAAGCTGGGATACAGCGTCGCATCGCTTCAGGGTAATATGTCGCAAAACCAGAGGCAGAACGCGTTGAACGGGTTCCGGGACGGATCGTATCAGATACTTATCGCCACGGACATTGCAGCCAGGGGGATAGATGTGACATCCATTTCCCATGTTATCAACTACGACATTCCCGATACTCCGGATGCGTACACGCACCGGATCGGCCGCACCGGACGTGCTGCAAAGACCGGGGATGCATTTACCATGATCACGGGAGAGGATGAGCAAACCGTGCGCGCCATCGAACGACTGCTTGGTTCAAGGATAGAGCGCCGCACGATCGATGGCTTCGATTACAACAGGCCCCCCCCTCCCAGAACCCATGGATCGGGCCGATATTCGAGAGAGCCCCATCATCGACGAGGGCAGCATGGTGCCAACGATGGTAGGTCCATATCTAGGGGACACACCCATTCTGTCTCATCTCATACAGTTAGACATGCGGATCAGCCATCTTCCCCTCCTCACTCACGACGGCCAAGACATCGTCGGCCGCACAGGTAGAAGCTGACAACGAATTCCAATGATACTGTGGCCTGAACGTGAGCCAATTTATATTGGAAACGTAAGAGATCACTGGAAAGAAGGCATGGTAAACGCACTACACTCCCATCCCCAACGTTTAAGGTCAATATATCCATACTCCAGTATAATTATCAGAATGATAGGTATGAACAGGTGGTCTTATGGAAGTATGTGTACAGAATATCGTCGCCTCCGTGGTGACGGGAGAGTCGTTCGACCTCAACTATATCTCAAGCAAGTTGGAAGAGGCCGAATATTCCCCCGAGAAGTTCCCGGGCCTGATATACAAGCTCAAGGAACCCAAGACGGCCCTTCTGGTCTTCACCAGTGGAAAACTCGTATGCACCGGAGCAAAGACGGTTGAGATGGTCCACGAGGCCGTGGAGAAGGTCAGAAAAAGGTTCGAAGAGATCGGAATAAATATTGCGAAGGACCCCGAGATAAAGGTACAGAATATCGTTGCCACCTCCGACCTGAAGAACGATATCAACCTGACCTCGATCGCCATCACCCTTGGGTTGGAGAACGTCGAGTATGAGCCGGAGCAGTTCCCCGGCCTGGTCTATCGTATCCGTGAGCCCAAGGCCGTCGCCCTGCTGTTCACAACCGGAAAGGTGGTCTGTACCGGGACGAAAAATGTGGAAGATATCAAGATCGCCCTTGAGAAGATAGAGACCGAGCTCTTGAATGCCGGGCTCATTTCCTGATCTACGGAGGTAAGAAAATGTCGGATGATGATGATATCAAGCGGTCGGGCGGGGTCAACATTCCTGATGACATGCACGTGGACAGATACTCGGTCCCCGGCGGATGGATATACATCGTCTCGGTGGAACGGGAGGAGAACGGAAAGCACTACACCTCCTGTGTCTCCACATGTTATGTGCCGGGCCGAAGGTAAACTACTCCAGCGAGATGGCGGAGGGAATGGGATTGATCGTATCGATCTCCCACACCTCCGGCAGGTCAGGATCGTTCCGATTGTGAAGTAGTGTAAGGGTTCTCCTCCACTTCCCATCCACGAGGTCCACCCGCATCTCAAATATGGCATCGAACACGGTGAGATCACTGATGTCCGTCTCATCCTTGCCGATAGGCGCACCGACCATTGCTATCCCGTTCATCTCCCGCAGGGACTGCCTGAGAAGTCTCAACCTATCCCTCACCTCCTCCTTTGATGATAGCAGGACCAGGTCCGCAAGCGAATCTATGACCATCTTGAAGGGTACGGTCTGTTTGCTCGCGATGGAGTTTATCCTCGAGAGGAACCTCTCCGGGGCTCCCTTGGGGGTCTTGCCAAGAACCTCCAGCTCGTTGAGATCATAGAGGTCCGTAACCAGCACCCCTCCGGTCAGGAACTCGTCCCTTCTGATCTTCAGGTCCAATTCAGCCTCCCTCTCCGGCACGAAGGATATGATCTCTCCGTCGATGTTGATATCATTGGATTTCAGCGCATACCTGACCTCATCTTCCGTCTCGTATGAGGAGATGATGATCGAGTATTCGCTCTCCATCCTCTCCCCCAGGAACTGCTTGAGCAGAAATTCCCCGCCGCTCCCTTCACCGTATCTGAGCAGCATCAGCTTTCCAGGGCCTATCCTCTCCTTCACAACGGTATTGATATCCGTCTTACCCAGTGAGAACCTCATTTCTTACCCCCCTTATCGAGGTCGATCACCCTATCCATGATCGAGGAGAGTTCCTGTGAAATAGAAGAAGGGGCCGACGTCATCTGATCGAAGATTATCACGTTTATCTCATCCTCGAGCATTCTGTTCAGGAGATACTGGAAGAACTCCGATAGCTGGCCCTGTGAGTAGTACTTTATCAGATAGGACAATGAATCCACTATAAGGAATGATATCTCACCTTTTTTTGACCCCATGATCCTCTCCACCTCCATCAGGATGCTTTCCAGAGAGGCCGGTGTGGGAAGGAACCTGAAAACGTCGTTGTTCTCCATTCCAGATCCCATCGTGAGCGAGACCGTGTCCACCACCCTGAGGCTGTTCTTGGGGAGTTTGGTGATCGCCAGCCTTCTCGATATCGCATTTGCAGACCATTGGGTCGATATCAGTACACCCCTCCGACCCTCCTTGCGGCACATATCGTCCACAAGGCCGGATATAGCCTTGATATAACCTCCTCCGGATGCCCGGACGAAGACCTGGGAGCCCTGTTCCTTCAGGGCCTTCCCGATCGGATCCAACTCCTTCCCTGGCATCTAACCTTCCTCCAGACGTCTTATCCTGGGAGCCATCATCACCCCATCCCGGGAGATATCCAACACGTAGTCGTTCGGCGGATGGTTGGTTCCACCCCACTTCTCGATGGTGAGGGTTTTCATGGATATCGAATGGTCCTTCTCACGGTTGAACCGTAGAACGTAATCGAACATGTATGGAGCGATGACCTTGGATATGCCGTCGTCAAGAGGGGTCGACGTATCCACGATAAATACCAGTGATATCCCCCGCCTCACCAGCTCCTCTTTTAACCTCTGGAAAAAGAAGACCTTGTTCCCCCTTTCCAGTAGGGTTACAAGTGGATTGCCGGGGTCTATAACGACCCTCTTGACCTCCAGGTCCTCTATCGACCGCATGATCACCCTGAAAAGCAGGTCGATATCGGAGGGGCCGGCCTCCTCGAACCTCACACCAACAAGTCCCATAAGGTCCTGTATCGGGAATAGTGATATGTACCCCTCCTCCACCCACTGCTCCTTGAATTGCTCGAAATTCGAAAGCTTTCCGATCACTCCCCTGGCAGGTTCATTGGTGATGATGATGGAGTTCTGGCCCGATACCACACCCTCAAAAATGAAATGATATCCAATGGAGCTCTTTCCCGTGCCGGAAGGGCCATAGAACAGCCCCATGCTTCCAGGGAGAACCTTCCCGAGGGTGAGATTGTCCAATTTTTCCACGCCAAAAATGCTTTTTTCGGTGACTTCGTCCATCATCCGTTGATATGATATGGGCTATTTAATTGTATCAATACCCATTGTCGAAACCCCTTATCGTGTGCGTTCGATCAGGACCTCTTTTCGAGTTGGGCCTCTATCGAGGTCTTGTGGTCCAGCGCATCCTGATTGTCCGGATTGAATCGAAGAACCCTCTTGTAGCACTCCAGTCCCTTCTCCAACTCGTTCTGGGACCTGAAGATCTCCGCTTTCAGGGACCACACCTTCTCGTTCTTGGGCTCCGATTGAAGGGCGCCGTTCAGCGCCACGTGAGCGCCGTTGAAATCCCCATTCTTGTACATCGCCTCGGCGAGCCCAAGGCTTGCTTCCCAGTAGGAGGTATCCATCTCCAGAGCCTTTGAGAAATTGATTATTCCCATCGTCATGTCCCCCTTCTGGATGAACGACCTGGCCAATTCCGATAGGAATTCCGGCTCCTCCGGCCCAAAGGAGAGCGCCTTGTTGAAACACTTGATGGCGTCATCCGGCATGCTGAAGGCGTGCCTGAGGATCTTCCCCTTCTCGCACCATGCATCGGCGTTCTCATCGCTCAATTTCGTGGCCTCGTCAAGACATTTCAGGGCGTCCTGGTGCCTCTCGAAACCGCGGGTAAGTATCATCCCTTTCTGATACCATCCCTCGGAGTTCTTCGGGTCCAGTGCGGTCACCTTGTCGAAGCACTCGAGTGCCTCCTTGGGCTCATAGAGAAAATCAAAGTAGATAAGGCCCAGTTCCACCCATAGGTCAACGTGTTCATCATCTTTCTTCAGAGCAGCTCTGAGCATCTTCTCGGCGTCCTTTGGTC